>JBOIGK010000741.1:0-12039 GCA_050742695.1 Advenella sp.
GGAGACAATACATGAAAAAACTTGCAATCATCTCTGTTAGTGGCATTTTATTGGCTTTTTCCATCTTCGCCCATGCTCAGTACCCTGAAAAGCCAGTACGTCTGTTGGTAGGCTTCGTACCCGGAGGCGGAACCGATACATCGGCGCGTATCCTCTCGGAGCAATTGAGTACCGAACTTGGGCAGGCAGTTGTGGTAGAAAACTGGCCCGGCGCTTCAGGACTCATTGCCGCAGATGAAGTGGCCAATGCCAAGCCTGACGGCTATACCTTGCTGCTTGCCAATATGCAGTCCACCGTATCCGCCCCGCACTTCATCAAGAAGAACGCTCCTGAGCCCTTGAGTAAATTCAGCCCGATCTCCTTTATTGGCGTAGTACCAAATGTGCTTGTCATCAGCCCTGAAAAACATCCATTCAACAATGCCCGGGACCTGATCGACTTTGCCAGCAAAAACTCAGGAAAAATGTCTTACGCCTCCTCCGGTCTGGGCGGCCCCCAGCACTTGAGCGCCGCCCAATTTGCCCAGACTCACCATTTGACGATGACACATGTCCCGTACAAGGGAAGCGGCCAGGCAGTCACGGATTTGATAGGAGGGCTGGTCGACCTCAATTTCGACACGCTTCCCGGGATCATCAGCCAGGTCAGGGCCGGCAAGCTCAAGGCCCTGGCAGTAACCAGCTCATCACGCTCTGCACAATTGCCTGACGTACCGACCATAGAGGAGCAAGGCCTGCCAAAAATCAATGTTGCTCAATGGTATGGGGTACTCGCACCCGCCAATGTACCGGCAGAGATAGTAAAGAAAATAGATTCGGCAATTAGCCGATCCCTGGAGAACGAAAATGTGCAGAAAAAACTCGCCCTTCAAGGGCTGACCATTGGCGATGGTCCCGACTCGCCCGAGTCGTTCAAAGCAATGATTGCAAAGGAATGGGTGAGTTACGGGGACATGGAAAAAGCATTTAATACCCAATAAATAAACTCGCAAACTTATTACAAAGGTTCCGTTATGCAGGAAGGCGTTATCACATCAATAGACCAGACAATAGCAACGGTAGTCATTAGCCGCGAACATAAGCTGAACGCATTTACCATCGAGATATGGAAACAATTGGGAGAAGCTTTCAGCCAGCTCTCGGCCAATCGGCAAATACGTTGCATTGTGTTGCGTGGTGCCGGGAAAAAGGCGTTTTCACCAGGCAATGATATTTCCGAGTTCGCAACATCCCGGTCCAATAAAGTACAGGCCATCGCCTACGGCCGGGTCATGAAGCAAACCATAGACAGCATTGCAGCCTGCGAACATCCTGTTGTCGCGCAAATTCATGGTATTTGCGTGGGCGGCGGCCTTGAAATAGCCAGTCTGGCCGATGTGCGAGTGTGTGGCGAAAGTTCACGGTTTGGCATACCTATAAAAAATCTTGGCCTTGTGATGTCCTATTCGGAACTGCGACCGCTCATCCGCCTGGTCGGCCCGTCCGTTGCCAAGGCCATGTTGCTGGAAGGAAATATCATCGACGCGCAACAAGCTGTCAAATTGGGAATAATCCATAAACTGGTCAGCGATAATGAAGTGGAGAACACTGCGCTTGAGACGGCCCGCAATATTGCGCAGGGCGCCCCACTAGTGGCACGCTGGCATAAAAAATTCATCAACAACATTGTGAACCAGGCTGTGCTGGATGAAGCGGCGCTCGAAGAAGCATTCGATTGTTTTGATACTGACGATTTCAGGATCGGCTATCGATCGTTTCTGGAAAAAAAACCACCAGCATTTACGGGGAAGTAACGCATGAACACAACAAGCAAACCATCGCAAGACGCCCTGGCCGGCATGAAAGTCATTGAGCTGGCACAAATCATGGCGGGCCCCACCTGCGGCATGATGCTGGCCGATCTGGGAGCAGAAGTGATTAAAGTTGAAAAAATCAATGGCGGTGACGACTCAAGGCAATACAGCGATCCACAGATCAACGGAATTTCTGCGCCTTTTTTAATGCTCAACCGTAATAAACAGGCGATCGCGCTCGATTTGAAAAGTGAAAAGGGAAAGGAGATTCTCTTCAAACTCGTTAAGGACGCAGACGTACTGACCGAGAACTTCAGAAAGGGCACCATGGAAAAACTGGGGATTGGTTATGACACTTTGAGAAAAATCAATCCAGGACTCATTTATTGCTCCATATCGGGTTATGGTTCCGAAGGACCGTATGCAGATAAAGGGGGGTTTGATCTGATAGCACAGGGATTTTCCGGGCTCATGAGCATTACTGGAGAACCGGGCGGCGCGCCCTTGCGCACAGGCAATTCGATTGCGGATATCAACGCCGGTATCCTGGCGGCCTTCGGCATCCTGGCCGCTTATCAGCACAAACAACAAACAGGTGAAGGCCAACGCGTGGAAACTTCCTTGCTGGAAGCCAGTCTTCAGCAGCTTTACTGGCATGCCGCCATTTACTTTGCTACAGGCGAATCACCCGGCCCTTCGGGTTCATCCCATATCCTGGCCACACCGTACCAGGCATTTCCGACAGGCAGCGACTGGATTATCATCGGCGGCGCCAATGAGAAAAACTGGGTACGCATCGCCCAGGTCCTTGGCCATGCCGAATGGGCCGAGGACGAGCGGTTCAAAACCAATTCGGCACGCATGGCCAACAAACCAGCGCTTATTACCATGATGACGGAAATACTCGCGACAAGACCCGCCGTGCAATGGCTGGAAGAGTTCGATAAAGCCGGCGTACCTGCAGGACCTGTCAATAATATCGGCCAGGCGCTAATGCACCCCCAAAGCCTGGCAATGGGAATGGTGGTCGAACAGGAACATCCTGTTGCCGGCGCCATCCGCACAGTGGGCATGCCCGTCAAGTTTTCAAAAACGCAGCCGAGATACCATCGCCCTCCCCCACGCATAGGAGAAGACACCATACAGATTCTGCAGGGTCTTGGTTATACGCCCTCTGAAATCGACGAACTGATTCAAACCGGAACGATCACTTGCGTTTCAGGCAACAGGGCGCAGCAGCCGGCCACAGCAAGTCAATAATATTTCCTGGCGCGCGGCCAACTGAGCTGCAGTTTATACGGCCGTGTTACCGAGGCCGTATAAACATTCACGTA
The DNA here is from genome assembly GCA_050742695.1 of Advenella sp. Taxonomy (GTDB): domain Bacteria; phylum Pseudomonadota; class Gammaproteobacteria; order Burkholderiales; family Burkholderiaceae_B; genus Advenella. Next base: position 3,128 of record JBOIGK010000741.1, read on the forward strand.
AACGCCCCCGTTTTACGGTCTACTGCCTTGCATGAGAAACCAAACATTTTGATATTTTCTACCATCATTTCGTCAAGCATTTTCATGACTCCATGGTAAGGAATATTTTCTTGCACACAGCCCGTACCGGTCGCAGGCAGCCCGGCGGTTATTGACTGACATCAGTTGAACGAGTAAGTTGTTCCCAGGCATCGATTTGCGCTGCATAAGCCTTCAGCTTGCTGCGCACCAATTCAAGTGCGTCGCTTCCCAGTAACAAATGCGCCGGTGGTGTTTTACTGTCCATGATCGCCAGTATCGCGCGCGCAGCCTTGATCGGGTCTCCTAGTTGCTGGCCGCTTTTGTCTTGACGCGCCTTGCGTATTGGATCAAACAGAGTGTTATAGTCCCGAATGCTGCGAGGAGCTCTAACCATCGATCTTCCGGCCCAGTCAGTGCGAAAAGAGCCTGGCGCCACGGCAGTGACCGCAATACCAAAATGGCTTACTTCTTTACTCAGCACTTCAGAAATCCCTTCCAGCGCAAACTTGCTGCCACAGTAATATGCGATACCCGGCATAGTAATGAATCCGCCCATGGACGTAATATTGATAATATGTCCGCAACGACGTTTGCGCATACAGGGAAGGACGGCCTTTATCATTGCCACCGCACCATAGACGTTGACGTCAAACTGACGCTTCATTTCGTCCAGCGTGGATTCTTCCAATACACCTTCATGCCCATAACCCGCATTGTTGACAAGTACGTCAATCGGGCCAATATTGGCTTGAACCTCAGCGATTACCTCGTCTATCGCTGCAAAGTCTGTCACGTCGAGCAATCGTGCGAAAGCGCCAGGGCCGTGTGCTTCAAACGACGCCTTTGCTTGTGCATTGCGCACCGTTCCCACCACGCGATGGCCGCTGTTGAGTGCTTCTCGAGCTAATGCACGGCCAAAGCCGCTACTGACACCGGTGATGAAAACAATTTTTGATGTGGACATGAAAATACTCCCTTTTATTAATACATACATGCATACTATTCTCAAATGGCATTGATTTTTAGTCCAATTCTTCTCTTTTTATTGCCTATTACTATGATTTAGTTGTTCCATGCACCATCAAAAAAACGCCTCTCTCTCGCCGCCTTGCACTCGAGAGCGATTGACCAGCCTGCTTTTGACGTTGGCACCAAAGGAAGGCTATAACCTAAGCAACCTTCCCGACGTACGCTTTCTGCGCTCGAATCGCCCACTTGCACGCACGCCGGTTCTTTACGACCCTGGCATCGTCATTGTCTGCCAGGGTACCAAAAAAGGCTATTTCGGCAATCAGACCTATCTGTATGACGAACAGCATTACCTTGCCGTCTCGGTACCGGTTCCCTTTGTGATGGAAACGGATGCGTCGCCAGAGCACCCACTTCTGGCTATCTATATACACTTGGATTTTCAGCTTGCTGCCGATCTGTCGATAGAGATAGACAATCATGGGGCACCATTGTCTATAGCCGCCCCCGAGAGCATGATGTCCAGTCCCATGGACCCGGCAATGCGCGCTTCACTACTGCGTTTCCTTGAAGCAATGAGCACACCTATGGAGGCCGCAGTACTTGGACCCACTCTGATGCGAGAGCTCTACTACCGAATACTTACGGGCGCTCAGGGCAATGTCCTGCGTTCGGCGCTGGCAATGCGCGGGCAATTCGGGAAAATCGGCAAAACCCTAAACCGTATTCACGCCGCCTATGCGCAACCGCTGAATCTTTCACAACTGGCAAATGCAGCTGGCATGAGCGTGCCTACTTTCCATAGTCATTTCAAAGCCATTACGCACACGTCCCCCATGCAATACGTTAAATCGATAAGGTTGCACCAGGCCCGATTGCTTATGGTTCGACAAGGCGTTACCGCGTCTGCGGCGAGTCATTCAGTGGGATACGAAAGCTCATCACAGTTCAATCGCGAATTCAAACGTCTGTTCGGCTTGCCTCCGTCCGAAGAAGCAAAGCGCATGCGGGAAAGCTTTGCCATACCGCCTTCGCATCCAGCGTCGGAGTTTGTGTCGTCGCACTAGACAGCGAATTGACCCTGGCATTTTTTGCATGAACGAGCCTTTGCCTTTTGTATGCCCTGGCCGCCACGTAAACTACACATAACAAGGTCCATCTATCAGGGGATGGGCAGCAACAAATTTTTCGTCGATAGTCAGCCCGATACCTACGCCATCGCCGGCGGTCACGTAACCATCCGCATCAAGGGCATAGGGTGGTTTGTCAGTCAATTGATCGCGAAAAGGATTATAGGCAGTAAGATCAGCCTCGAAATAGCCAGGATTGTCGATTGCGCACATATAGCTGATTGAAGTGGCCATGTTGATGGCCGTGGCGGAGGTATGAGGATTCACGCTTAAACGGTGACAGCTGGCCATCGCGGCTATTTTTAGTGATTCGGTAATCCCGCCGGCCTTGGACAGATCCGGTTGCACGAACCCCAGCACTTGAGCCTCAAGTATCGGCTCAAACTCATAACGGGTGTAGTGGTTTTCACCTGCGGCCAGCGGGGTTCGTCCAAGTTGCGACGCGCGGCGGTATAACCCGAGATCGTGGGCAGGGAACGGCTCTTCAAGCCAGCCTACTTTAAGGTCGTCATAGAATGGCAGGATGCGACGGACATCGTCCAGTGTGTAATTGGTATTGGCATCGACCAATATATCAATTTGATCGCCAACGCGCTTGCGCACTGCAGTCACGCGGGCGATATCGCGTTCGATATTGTCTCCCACCCGAAGCTTCAATGCCCGGTAACCCTGGCTGACATAGCCCGCGGCCTCGTCGGCAAGCGTCTCGGGGGCCTGCCAGCCCAGGGATATGCCCCCCGCATACGCCTTGATGGGTTTTTGTTTACCGCCGATAAGGGTATGCAAGGGTAGCCCTGCAACCTGACATCGAATATCCCATAGCGCCAGGTCAAGACCGCTGAGCGCCAGTGCTGCAGCGGCCCCCATGCCGTGACTGGATATCTGCATTTTATGCACTTTTGACCATACGCCCGAAACATCCATCGGATCCATACCCACCACCAATTCGGCCAGCGTAGTGTCAATGAGCCGGGCGATGGCGCCGGGGCATCGGCCATGATGCGCTTCGCCCCATCCTGTTAGCCCTTCGTCTGTTTGTACCCGTAGCAGCACGGCATCGCGTTTTACACTCCTGCCAATTCCCAAGCGCACAGATTTTTCTTCAGGAACAGGAAAGGAAATAGGATGGGCCTGAATACTGGAAATTTTCATCTCGAACCTTTGCAAATGAATTAGTTGTAGATTTCTGGATTAACCAGATTGGCAAACCGATGCCCCTGTAACAAGCGCAGGACTTCGTCAACCGATCCCTGGCTCATTCTTTTCATGCTGGCTGTTGTAATGCCGGCGATATGAGGCGTTAGATACAAATTTTTCTGCTCGGCGGGGTACATGCCAGACTTCACCGGTTGCACATCATGTACATCCAGCACTGCAGCGGCGATTTTTCCATCGCGTAAAGCATCCATTAATGCGGTCGTGTTAATAACCGGTCCACGCGAGACATTGATTACTATGCCGGACGTTTTCATGCTGTTGAACTCAGCCGTATCGGCCAGCCCGATCGTGTCCGCATTCAGGGGACACGACAGAACGACAATATCGGCCTGCGAAAATAGCGCTTTCTTCTCGGCGTACTCAACCCCGTCGGGCAAGCTCTCCCTGCGTCTGGACAGGCCGATCACCTTCATGCCCAGCGCTGTCGCCACCTTGGCCAGAGCACTTCCGATTGCGCCAACGCCCACAATTCCAAGCGTCAGTCCACCCAGTTCGCCCATCTGGTCCGCCAAAGCCCGCCTGGGCTGCCAGTCTGATCCGCTATTATCGATACGTTGCATGTCGACCTGCCGCCGGACAAGCAGCATGGCGGCAATGCAATACTCAACAACGGAACTGGTGTTGCATCCGGGAATATTGGCCACGGGTATTTTATGGGCGCACGCACTTTCCATCGGTATCATGTCCAGGCCCACGCCATGCCTGACGACCCCTTTAAGCCTGGTCTGATGATCAAAAATATCATCGGGAAGCCTGGTGCGCACGATCAGTGCGTCTGCGTCCACAACAAGGCGACGCAAGGTGTCCGGGTCCGTTTGTGGGGCAACAATGACGTTGGCGTGCAGCCGGAGCCGCTGCGCTTCCTCTGCCAGAATGTCGTTTGTCAATAACACGGTGTATTTGTTTTTTTCGGGCATGGTTAGGCTCTCTTTCTACTTTGTTGCGCAGCACGCCCAGCTTTTCTATGCCGATGGACAGCGACATGCCCGGAATCAGCCATGCGGGCGGCTCATGATTGGCAGCAACCCCTGCAGGCGTGCCGGTAGCGATGATATCGCCGGGTTCCAAAGGCATTTGCGCTGAGATAAACTCGACAAGCTCTTCGATACGAAACAGCATCTGGCTGGTACTTGAATCCTGCAGGCGCACGCCATTGGCATCAAGCGTGACGGCCAGGTCATGCGGATCTACAATGGCATCGGCCGGGAGTATCCAGGGCCCCATCGGCCCGGATGTTTTCTGGTTTTTTCCTCGCACGAATCCGCCATCATGCTTCACATAATTGGTCACGCTGACATCATTGAAAATGGTATAGCCACAGATATAGTCCGCAACTTCGCTGCGGTCTATTTTCAATGCCTGTTTGCCAATTATCACGGCCAGCTCTGCTTCATAGGTAACGTGGTTGGCCGGGTTGATCCGGATCATATCTTCCGGCCCGATGATGGTGCTGGCCGATTTGATAAAGATGACCGGCGCAGCCGGCGGTGTACGTTTGGTTTGCAACAACCCGTCACGATAGTTGAAGGCGGCCCCCACAATCTTTCCAGGATTGGGCAGCGGAGCCAGCAGCTTCACCTCTGACAGAGGTAACAGGCACTGATCGTTGGTCAATTCCAAAGACAGCCGGCGCGCCAGGGCCTGCAGACCGTAGCTGATCCAGTCGAGCATGGTCGGTTGCAGGTCCTGCAGTACCGCAGGCCTGAGTGGATGCGCCCCATCCACAACATAGTCAACTGCGTCTTCGTCCTGCCTCAGCGTTGTAATGACACCTGCGCGGCGAAGACCAGCGTGCTCAAATGTGATAAACCGCATGCTGGTCAAACCGCGTATTTTTCAAGAATGCTACGGTCAATGTCGATGCCAAGGCCTGGTTTGGTCGGGACAGAGACCGAGCCGTTACGCAAGACGATGGGCTCGGTAGCCAGATGATCCCTGAACGGATTTTCGCATTGCTCGAATTCGAAAAGCGGAGGCATCGGCCTGAAACTTGGAGGCTGATCCGGCAGTGCCGCAATGAAGTGCAGCGTGGCTGCCACGCCAATAACCGAACCCCATGCATGAGGCACGCACTCTACCCCATGGGCAGTGGCCAGCGCGGCAATTTTCCTGCACTCGCTAAAACCACCGGCAGCGCATATATCGGGCTGAATAATGTCCATTGCCTTGCGACTGACAATATCGCGGAATCCCCATCGCGTGTACTCATTCTCCCCACCGGCCACAGCCATATCCAGGGCTTGCGTCACCTGAACATAACCATCGAGATCCTCCGGGGAAATAGGCTCTTCAAACCATTCCACATCCAGTTTCTCCAATTCTCTTCCCAGCCTGATGGCAGCAGGAACCGTAAAACAGTGGTTGGCATCAACCATCAACCGGATGTCCTCGCCAATTGCCTTACGCACCGCTTCAACCCGAGCCAGATCAAGCTTGGGCGACCCAAGACCGATTTTCATCTTGATCGCGGAAAAGCCGCCATGCTTATACTCCAGGGCTTCCTCGACCGCGTCTTGAACAAGTCGATCCATATCGATAAAATATAGTCCGGTGGCATAAGCCGTCACCGTGTCGCGAAAAGCGCCGCCAATCAGCTTGTGTACCGGCTTACCGCAGGTTTTACCGATAATATCCCAGAGCGCGATATCAATACCGCTCATCGCTGCAATTGCCATGCCTTTGGCGCCATAGTCCTTGATTCGGTTATAAAGGTCTTCCCATATCACCTCTACGTCAAATGCGTCGCGGCCGATAATACGTGCCGCAAATTGCGTATCGATAAAACTGCGCGCGACCTGCGAGGGACCGTAGCATTCACCCCAGCCGATCGTGCCGTCCTGCGTTTCTATTTCGACAATGCACGAGCCGCGCGTTTTATACAGCCAACCGCGCGACGACGTAAAAGGTCGAGCAATAGGCGCGCTGACAACGTGGCAAGTTACCTTTTTGATTACACTCATTTCTTGTCTTCCGCTTTGTTGAATACTTTTTCACTGACGCTATCGAGCGTTTTCTGGACTGCATTGATTTCTTGGGTAAGGTCATTGCCCTTGAGCGGACTGATGATGACGCCGTTGCGATCGGCAAAAGATTTGAACTGGTCGCTTTCTATTGCCTTGGAGAATAATTCAATCAGCTTCGTACGAACCGGCTCCGGCGTTTTGGCCGGAGCAACGATATATGCCATTTGTACTAACGGTCCGTATGGAAAGACGTCATATCCCAATTCCTTGAAGGTAGGCACGTCGGGCATGATAGCCAGCCGCTCATTGGCAAAAAGGGCAATCGGCTTGACTTTGCCGGCATCAATCTGCGGCTTGCTCTCTGAGGGTTTAAGCACTGCTGCCGAGATCTGTTTACCAGCAAGGTCTGCGATCACCTTGGCGCCCCCGGTATAAGGCACATTGATGTACGGCGCCTGAGCCGCCCGTGCAGTCATCTGCGCAAATATATGATTCAAATTATGAGAACCGGGTGTGCCGATAGACACTTTCCCTGGATTGTCCTTTACGTGTGCCAGAAAGGCCTTCAGATCCTGCGGCCCGCTGTTGGTCGGTACCAGAAGCATCAAGGGATCCACCGAGACTCTTGCAATGGGAACAAACTGATCATTGGTCAGCGTCGTCAGTTTTTGCGATATCTGGGCAAGGGTTGAGCTTGTGCCCATACCAACCATATAGCCGTCGGGCGCCGCCCGGGCAACTTTGGTCATTCCGATCGATCCCGTCGCGCCAGGTACATTTTCCACAATCAGGGACACCCCGGATTGATCGGCAACGATCTTTTGCAATTGCCTTGCCGCAATATCATTTGACCCGCCCGCATTCCACGGAATGACGAACTGAATATCTTTTTCCGGGAAGCCCTCGGCTGTGACCGAAGGGACATAGATCGCGGCGATCGCCGACAGCACCCATGCCGCAAAGTTTATTCGTTTCATAAGTTGTCTCCTGAAAGAGTGGATTGTTGTCGTGTCGTTTCCACATTTCCGAATTCTATCGAAGTTTGTTATAACAAACAACAAATAAATTAAATATGTTTGCCCGCAAATCGGTTAACATTGCAGCACCTTTCCAATCATTCCCGGTCACTATGTTTGCTCCGCTCTTGCCGCTTGAGAAAAATAATTTATCTGATCTGGCTTATCTCGCCATGAAGAATGCATTGCTTTCTGGTGCGTTCAAGCCAGGAGAGCGGCTGATTTTGAGAGATGTGGCGGGAAAACTGGGAATCAGCCTTACCCCTGTGAGGGATGCGGTGAATCACCTGATAGCCGAACGTGTCCTGGATCGCGGCCCCGGAGGGCAAAAGGGCGGTGCCTCTGTCCCACAGCTGAACAGTGATCAGATCAGGCAGCTTATGTTCCTGCGTGCCGAGCTTGAGTCAAAGCTGGCCTACGCCGCCGTTGCGCATATCAAGGACAGCGATATTGAAAGGCTTGAAGACATCGTCAATCAAATGGGCAACTGCATTGATAGCGACAGTAAAAGCAAATATCTGGAATTGCATAGGAGTTTTCATTTTTCGCTTTACGAGCACGCTAAGATGGACGTCGTGCAGGACATAACCGAAATACTCTGGTTGCGCTGCGGCCCGGCACTCAATGCCGTGCTGCCCGATTACGTCCCGAATCTGAAGCAGCAGGACCATCATCGGGCAGCGTTGGATTTTCTGAAAAAACGCGATGCAAAACACGTGTCCCAAAGTATCAGAATGGATATCACTGAAGCGGGCAACTATATTTACCAGCAGCGCACCGGAAAAAACGCAAGGAAATAACCCAGTGGCAACCGCCCCTACCCGCCTGCCAAACCCGCTAAAGACGTTGTCGTTGCGTTAGTGTGCTGTGTTGATAAATCCGGGGCTGTCGGCCACATCGGTGTTCCGGGACCAACATTCACTCTGCCTGGAAAGGTAGACCAGCACAGCACTGCCTGTGCAACCGACTCAAATTCCCTATCTCGCCCTCACACCACCTACAATTCCAGCGCTGCTTTGAGCAAAGCCACCCGGGGGTTGACCGCGCCGGCACGACAGATCAGGGCCACGGCACTCGAATGGGGCTCGGGCACCACGCGCAACTGCCTGACGGGGCCTGTCTGCAATGTACTGTGATGAAGCAGCGCAACATCGGGCACGATACCAATGCCCAGGCCAGCCGAAACAAATTGCAGACTGGTGGTCGGACTGGTCGATTCGATCACCGGCAAAGGCGCTGGCACGCCGGCGTGGGTAAAGCAGTCTTCGATCAGCTTGCGCCCCATTGACCCTTCGGCAGGCATCACCCAGCGCTCCTTTGCCAAACAAGCCCAGTCCACGCGTCGCGAACGCAGCAGTGGATGCCCCACGGATGCCACCACGGCAAACTGCACCTCGAACAGCTTGATGTATTCAAATGCATCAGCCTCGCTGGCCAGCATTTGCTGGGGAAACGTGGTGATGAGCGCATCCAGTTCTCCTCGCTCAAGCGCACTGATCAGGGCTGGCACTCTTTCTTCAAGCAATTGCACCCGTACGGGTACGTCACCTTGCACCAGCTTGGCCATCACGCCAGGCAGATAGGTTTGCGCCACG
>JBOIGK010000742.1:0-2648 GCA_050742695.1 Advenella sp.
AATCACGTCATCGGGCTGTGCCTGCCTGCTGACGTCCTGAACCAGCAGGTCCAGATCGTCGTAGCCCTGGGCAGGTACGGTGCTGTTGCCAAAAACTTCGGCCGGATCCCAGCCAAGCGCATGTTTACCGGTTTTGGCGCCGAAACAGTAAATTCGGTCGGCCAGGGCCAGGGCCTGTGGCAATCTTGCGGCCATCGTGCCCAGTTTCATGGTGTTGGAACGGGGTTCGAGTACGGCAAGAATACGGCGCGATCCAACCTGCTTGCGCAAGCCGTCCAGGGTGGTTTCAATGGCGGTGGGGTGATGGGCAAAATCGTCAAAAACCTGGATTCCATTGATGGTGCCACGCAGTTCCATGCGGCGGCGAATGCCGGAAAACCGCGATAGCGCTGCAATGGCGGCGGTTACCGGCACATTTACGTGGCTGGCAGCGGCAATGGCAGAAAGTGCGTTATTGGCATTGTGCGCGCCCGTGAGCGACCAGTTGACCTGCCCTTGAGGTTTGCCGTCATACAGAACGGTAAATCTGCTCATGTCGGCCTGGTCCGCGTCGAAAGTCCAGCGCCCATTGGGGCCGAATTGATCCTGCTGTGACCAGCAGCCACGCTGCATGACCCGCGCGAGTGCCTGATCCTGTGGCGGATAGATAATGCAGCCGCTTTGCGGTACGGTCCTGACCAAATGATGAAATTGTGTTTCGATGGCGGCAAGATCAGGGAAGATATCTGCGTGATCGTACTCAAGATTGTTCAGGATCGCCGTGCGGGCATGGTAGTGCACAAATTTTGAACGCTTGTCGAAAAAAGCCGTATCGTATTCGTCGGCTTCGATGACAAAATAGCGTTGCGCCTGGTCGTAACGCGCTGAAATGCCCAAATTGGTGGCAATGCCTCCAATCAGAAAGTTTGGTTGCAGACCGGCATCCTGCAGGATCCAGGCCAGCATGGAACTGGTGGTGGTTTTGCCATGCGTGCCTGCCACGGCAAGCACGTGTTGGTGCTGCAGAACATGATCTCCCAGCCATTGAGGGCCGGATACGTACGGCAGCCCCTGGTCAAGAATCGCTTCCATCAGGGGGTTGCCACGCGTGACGACGTTGCCGATCACAAAAAGATCGGGGTTGAGACTTGTCTGGGCGGCATCGAACCCTTCGATCAGCTCGATACCCTGTTCCTGCAACTGTGTACTCATGGGAGGGTACACGCCAGTATCGCAGCCGGTGACCTGGTGCCCGGCCGCGCGCGCAATCAGGGCCAGACCGCCCATGAAAGTGCCGCAAATGCCCAAGATGTGTAAATGCATAAATTTCTCCTGAGCGGTATTTTAAGCGGAATCAGTCACATCGCGGCAATTGCATCGCTCAGTAGGTAGAATTAGCAATACGTATGTCATATAGTTGTCGTCACCGGATGCATTGTTTCCGTCACTGGAGCCCATGGTTGGCTCCGCTCCTGCCCGAGTACGCTGTTATTTTCATACAACGTTTAAAACAAGATGAGTAATACAGGATGAATCGTAGACAGTTAGTAGGGGCGGGCGTGGTTCTGCCCTTTTTGTTAATGACCCGACCGGTGAGGGCCAGGGCGAAACTGAATGAAGACGTATCGGTCGTAGATGATGCGGCGCTCGCTGAACTGCTTGGCCTGTCATTGCCCGATCTGGATGGCACGGCGGTGTCATTGCGAGACATCATTGCCGGCCGACTGACCATTATCAATTTCTGGGCCTCATGGTGCGCCCCCTGTGTCAGGGAAATGCCCGCGTTGGACGCGCTTCATAAAAAACAGGAATCGGTCAATGTCGTGGGTATCGGACTTGATACTGTCGCTAATATTGAAGTATTTGCGCGTAAAACACCGGTATCTTACCCCTTATTGACTGCAGGTGCGGGTAAAATCAGTCTGATGCGCAAGCTGGGCAATCCCAAGGGCGGGCTGCCATTTACGCTGGTGCTCGATAGCAAGGCCAGGCCGCTGGCCACAATCCTGGGTGAAATAGAGATGGATGGCCTGGTTGCATTCGCGCTCAGGCATGCCTGAGGCAGGCGCCAGACTGGCGGATTGGTAGATTTTAATAGACAAAAGCGTGAAATTGCCGTTAAATACGAGTTTATTTGCTTATAGACTGGCGCTCAATGACGCAAAAGGTACTGGTTCTTAATGGTCCTAATTTGAATCTTCTGGGTACGCGCGAACCGGATGTCTACGGTCGGCAGACACTGCAGGACATTCATGACGCATTAATGCTTGCCGCAAGCGAAGCCGGCGTGCAATGCGAGTGTTTTCAGAGCAACCATGAAGGCGAGCTGGTCGAAAAAATCCAGTCTGCGCGTAACAACACCGCGTTCATCGTCATCAATGCTGCTGCGTACACGCATACCAGTGTCGCCTTGCGCGATGCCCTTGGCGCCGTAGCCATTCCGTTCATAGAGGTACATATTTCCAATGTACATCAGCGCGAATCTTTCAGGCATCACTCCTATCTGGCAGACAAGGCAGTCGGAGTCATCTGCGGGCTTGGCGCCGATGGTTATATGGCCGCCTTGCAATACGCGATAAAACATCATTTAAAACAGGCCCGGAAAACGGCGTCTGTCTGACAATCAACTCGAAGCATGGAATTAATATGGATCTCAGAAAACTGAAAAC
>JBOIGK010000743.1:0-2221 GCA_050742695.1 Advenella sp.
AAATGGCACAGCCAATTGACCCGAGGCAATTTCTTGTCGGACCAAACACTTCTGCACCAATGCCACACCCATATCAGCCATTGCTGCACGAACGAGAATAGACACCTGGTCGAAACCCTGAACGAGATTAGGCGTGATTTGTTTGCCTCCCACCTGCTGTAACCATTGGGCCCAATTCCCGGGGGCGGTAGTATGAAAAAGCAAAGGCTCGCAGGCTAAATCTTCGGGTCGACACCACTGCCCTGCTGTGCGACGCTGATTCAGCCTGCCTGGATGACAAACGGGAACGACTTCTCGCCCGATAACATAACTGCAATCGAGCCCTGGCCACTGTTGCGGCCCTAGGCCGGTAAGGATCGCAGCATCGGGGGCGTCTCCACGGAAATCTTCGTCTTTTCGATACGGTATGAAACGTAGCTGCACCTGCGGGTGAATATCTTGAAAGAGCTTGAGTTTTGGCACAAGCCACACAGCGGCAAAAGTGGGAACAACGGCCAGGCTTATCGGCTCATTCAGTGCACTCTCACGCAAGGTGGCACTGGTCGATTCTATTATTTGCAGCGGTTCTTTAACTGCCTCCAGAAGCTGATTGCCTGTGGCCGTTAGCCACAAGCGGTGCGCGTCACGCTGCAATAATGGCCGGCCAAAATGCGCTTCAAGGCGGGACACGGCACGACTGATCGCTCCCTGGGTTACGCAAAGCTCCTGTGCGGCCCGGGAAAAGCTTCCCAGACGCACGACTGCCGCGAATGCGTGTAGTTCAGACATCGATGGAGAGTGCATTCGCATTTTAAATCCCTCAGAATGGCCCGCTGTTTCTATTGTATGACAAACACTCATACTACGATGCCAGATTGTCGTTTGACACTCTTGGGGGAGAAACCAGACACTAGGCAAGCATTCATTCATTCAACTTTTGATATCCATGGATAAAGACATGACAATCAAGAAACAAAAAATCGTCGCATTCGCCACATTGATCTTGTCTGTTTCGACGACTGCTGCAAGTACGACTGCACACGCCAAGTTTCCCGACCATCCGATCAGGCTGATCGTCCCTTTCTCTCCTAGCGGTTCAACAGATCTTTCGGCCAGACTCATTGCCGAGTATGCCAGCCACCAACTCGGTCAAACCATCGTTGTGGAGAACCGGGCCGGAGCCGGTGGTTCACTGGGCATGGAAACGGTAGCAAGAGCAAAAGCCGACGGCTATACCCTCGGCATGGCCACAATGAGTACTCACGGTTCGAACACGGTCGCATACGGAGATCATCTCAAATACGATCCCATCAAGGATTTTTCCCCGATAACCAATGTTGCGACCGTACCTAGCGTACTGGCAGTAAATCCGAACCTGAAAGCGAAAACAATTCAGGAATTTATCGAGTTGGCCAAAGCCAAGCCTGGCACGATCACTTACGCGTCGCCCGGTGTGGGGTCGCTGGGAAATGTCAACATGGAGCATTTTGCTACTCTGTCCGGTATCAAACTGCTGCATGTCCCCTATAAGGGATCGGGACAGGCAATGAACGATGCGTTGGGCGGACAGGTTGACGCCATCACCGATAATCTTCCCTCCGCGCTCGCTCACATCAAGGCAGGCCGTCTTCGCGCCCTCATACTATTGTCCGACAAAAGATCGCCAGTGCTGCCTGATGTCCCTGTATACAGCGAGATAGGTTTTCCTCAAATGGGCACCGGTGGCTGGTTTGGGATCGTGGCGCCAGCGGGAACCCCGCCAGACGTGGTCCAAACACTCAATTCAGCCGTTCATGTGGCAATGAAAAACCCGGATTTCGTCAGCAAAATGAAAGATGCAGGCGCCACACTCATTCCGAATACTCCTGAACAATTTCAGCTTCAAATTCAACAGGCAGTGGAGCGCTATCGAGCGGTCGGCAAAGTTGCAGAACTGGGCGGCAAGTGAACATGAGTCGAAATCTATATTCACTGCACAGTCCTGTCAAAGATGCAATTGCGCTAATCTGCGATTCTCCGCATAGCGGAACAGATTACCCCGCGGACTTCGGCTATGCCGTACCGCATCATATATTGCGCGCAGCAGAGGACACTCACGTAGAGGCGCTTTGGAACGCAGTTCCCGCAATTGGAGGAACACTGCTTGAAGCCCATTTTCCACGCAGCTATATTGATTTGAATCGCACTCTGGAGGATATCGATCCGGCACTGTTGGATGGAGACTGGCCAACCGATCTTAACC
>JBOIGK010000744.1:0-3011 GCA_050742695.1 Advenella sp.
ATTACTACCTGCAATACGTGGTCGACCAGGAAATCCTCAAGGTTTACCAGAGACTGCGCAACAGCCGGTTCTTGGAAAACACAATCGTCATTTACACATCCGATCACGGCGATATGCTGGGCGCGCACGGCGGCATGCACCAGAAATGGTATAACGCCTACGAAGAATCCCTGCATATTCCGTTCATCATATCCAATCCCACCTTGTTCAGCGGCCAGAAACACAGCCAGGCGTTAAGCAGCCACGTAGACATCCTTCCCACCCTCATGGGCCTGGCCGGCATCAACCAGGAACAAGCCGCCCACGAGCTCAAACCCAGCCACTCCGAAGTACATCCGCTGGTGGGTGCCGATCTGTCCGAGCTGGTGCGCAGCAGCGGCGCCAGCGGCAGCAGTGACGACGCGCTCTATTTCATGACAGATGACGAGGTGAGCGAAGGCCTGACCGACGTCAACCCGCGTGGCAACCCGTATTCGCCCATAGCTGAGCCCAGCCATATAGAAACCGTTATCACACATCTAATAAATGATATCGGCGAAAAGCAGCTGTGGAAATACTCGCACTACTACAGCAACCCGAAATTCTGGGGCGGCGCCAGCAACCCGGACCAAAGCATTAGCCCACAGCCCGAAGGCGGCCCGGCCGAATTCGAGCTGTACAACCTGAGCGAAGACCCGCTGGAAACCAACAATCTGGCCGGCAATTGTGGCCAGACACCCGCATCTGACACCGTGATCAAGGCGCTGCGGGCCGTGATGCGGGAGCAGCGAGCCAAGAAACGGTTACGGCCGAGTGGGCAGGCGGGGGATTGAGAGGGGCGGGATAATAATCGGGGAGCCGTTCATATCTCGCTCCCCAGAAATAATGGAACAGCCAGTTTGCGCGAGTGGCCGGTCAGGCAACCCAGATGGACGCACCAACCGAAGTGTCAGGATATCCGATTGCGGCCGGTGATCCTGGCTATGATGGTGGCGCGCACTTGTTCGATGTGATGCTCCATCGCCTGACGGGCTGCCTGACCGTCACCGGATTCGAGCGCATCCACCACCGCCAGATGTTCCTGCGCTACTTCATGACGTCGCGCAGGCTGCCGTCCGAACCGGAACATGGCAGTGCGCGTGCGCATCTCAATAATCACTTCTTTTAGCACCGGGTTATCTGCTGCGCTGGCAACCAGCAGGTGAAGCTCTTCCTCATCTGGCGGCTCGCTCAGTTTGGTATTGTCAGACAGCGACAACACTGCCTTGGCCCGCTGACGAATACGCTCAAGTACTGGCTGGGGCACATGGCCAGCGGCCAGACGGGCGGCTTCACCTTCAAGCACGCGCCGCACATCAAGGATATTGATCAGCTCTTCAATTGGCAGGCTGCGCACGACCAACGCGCCGCTCTTTTGTCGTTCCAGCAGGCGTGCCCCTTCCAGGCGGCGGATCGCCTCACGCAGCGGGGTACGTGAAATGCCCAGTTGCAAGGCAAGCTGGCGCTCGGTGATCAATTCCGCCGGGGCAAGCTCGCCGCTCAGAATCATGGACTGCAGGGAACGATGGGCTTGTTCCGACAGCGAAATCTCGGACCCGTTTTCTGATGGAACAGACAGATTGGAAGTAGGCATGTTTTCAGTTTCAATAAACGTAGGCGTCTATTGTAGCGTGCTCTTGTGTAATAACGGTATTTATTTGGTATACCAGTTGACCACCAATAGCATTCCTGATATTCTGCCGCACATGAACTCATCAAACACAACGAATGTACTGGTTCCCGCGGGAGCCCTGGGGGCAGGAGTCAAGGCCGAAGATGTTTCGGCAGGCCTGGCGGCGGGGGCCCATGCCATTGCCTGCGATGCGGGCTCTACCGATAGTGGGCCTGCCTATCTGGCCACGGGACGATGCAAGTACTCACGAGCAGCCATCAAGTCCGATCTTGCCATTTTGATGCGCGCACAGCATGAATCCAAAGTGCCGTTGCTGATCGGCTCTTGCGGCACATCGGGTAACGATGACGCCTTGGACTGGACTCGGGATATCGTGGTGGAAATCGCTGCCGAGCAGGGGTTTCATCCGCGCATCGCTTTGCTTTACTCGGAGCAGCAGCCGACCGCCATCCGGCTGGCTGCAGAACAAGGACGCGTCGCTCCATTGGCGCCCCTGACAGAGGTCAATCCGGCCGTTTTTGAACAGTGTGACCGCATTGTCGCCCTGATGGGCCCGGAACCCTATATTGCAGCCCTCCAGGCAGGTGCCGATATTGTGCTTGGCGGACGCACCACGGATACCGCCGTGCTGGCCGCCATGCCACTTATGCATGGTAGACCGGCGAGCGCCGCCTGGCACGCAGGAAAGATCGCCGAATGTGGCGGATTGTGTTCTGTCATGCCGCGCGAGGGGGGCGTGATGATGCGCGTAGGCGATGGTTTTTTCGAGATTGAACCTCTGCGGGCGACCAATCGCTGCACCCCCTACACTGTCTCGGCACATATGCTTTATGAGAACAGCGATCCGTTTTTGCTCCATGAACCGGGTGGGGTGCTGGATGTGTCGCAGGCACGCTACGAAGCACTCAATGAACGCTGCGTCCGGGTCACGGGATCGCACTTCGAGCCAGGTCCCTATACGATGAAGCTCGAAGGCGCGGCCTCTGGCGCCTACCAAACAATCATGCTGATCGGCATCCAGGACCCCAAAGTGCTGAAAGAATTGCCCAGGTTCCTGGAGCAGATGCATCAGAAACTTGTCGCTCGCGTACGCGATACCCTGTCCGATCCTGGCCTGGCGTTCGACATTTCGCTTCGTCCATATGGCTGGAATGCCGTCAGCGGTGTGCTCACCACAACAATACCGTCGGAGATCGGATTGCTGTTCATCGCCACGGCGCCCACGCAAGAGTTGGCGACACAGATTGCCAAAACCTGCAACCCGTTTTTCTTTCATATGCCATTGAACCAGGAGGCAGAGTTGCCCACCTATGCTTTCCCCTTCTCGCCGGCAGAGACCGAACGTGGCGCTGTGTATGAG
>JBOIGK010000745.1:0-5862 GCA_050742695.1 Advenella sp.
CAATAGCAACAGCTCCCCATGCACAGGCGGGCTACCGCCTCAACGACGCTTGTCTTGATTCTTTTGGGCGACTGTGGGTAGGCCTGATGGACGAAGCATTGCAAGAAGGGTCCGGATACCTTTACCGTCTGGATCCTGATGGTGTATGGCACATAATCGACTCGGGCTTTACATTGGTCAATGGCCTCGCCTTTAGTGGCGACAGAAAGACACTGTATGTCACCGACTCCCGGACCGGAATCATCTACGTCTATCAGCTTGATCCAGCCTCAGGTCAAATTAACGATCGACGCGTGTTCGTTACCATCAGCCCGGATCTGGGTAAACCGGATGGCCTGACTATTGATCACGAAGGGTTCTTGCTCAGCGTGCTCTTTGACGGTGCCGCCATTGCACGCATATCGCCGGCCGCAGACATCGTTCAGATGATTAAACTTCCGGTGCCGCGTCCCACAAGCTGCGCCTTTGACGATAGCCATCGGCAGCTGTTTGTCACATCGGCACGACTTGGTTTATCGAGGGAACAGTTGGAACAGGCGCCCGCTTCAGGATCGCTGTTGAAAATCGACTATCGTCACGTTGTACTGACTTGATAGGACATGGTCAACGGCACGACTCTGCTACCACTGGCTTACGCGCTTTTCCTATTCGGTAAGCCAAGCCAGTAGAAACGGCCGTTCTCGAATTTAAATTTTTTCAATACAACAATCATAGTTGCCGGCCGTTTCTCTCATCCGCACAATAGGTGGCGGATGAGTGCTGATTCGTACTGATGTAATGAGCACGGCGGCTGGCGTACAGGCGCTACCTTGTCGTACCTGGTGTCAATACGTGGCGGCAAATGCCTGCTGCACTTTGTCCGCTGCGGTGACTCCGCTGGCGATCAAAAGCTGGGTCAATACCCGAGCCTTTTGCGGATTCAGGTCATAGGCCACGACAAAACCACTTTTGTCATCGTCCACTTCCACATTGCGATTCACAAATCCGGAAGGCACACGTGTGGCACGGACAACCACAATGCCTTTTTGCACTGCCCGCAACATAGCCTCCATGGCAGGCTTGGACACATTACCATCGCCCACGCCTGCAATCACAATCCCCTTGGCGTTACTCTCTATCGCGTGATCAATCTGCGAGGCATCCATATTGCTATGTGCATAAATGATTTGCACGCGCGGCAACTGGCCGTCCTTGGGCAAGGCATATGGCGCTTGTGCCGCCGGACCGGCGGGAGCAAGGAAACGCACCGAGGCGGGATCTACATATCCCAGCGGCCCTGCATTCAGAGATTGAAATGACTGGACCGACGTGACGTTCGTTTTGGTGACCCAGCGTGGCGCGTGAATCGTATCATTCATCACAACCATCACGCCGCGCGCCTTGGCTTGAGCACTTGCTGCAACCTCAACCGCTTCGTACAGATTGCGCGGGCCATCGGCGCTGAGCGCACCGCCCGGGCGCATGGAGCCGACCAGCACCACCGGTTTTGCCGAATCCAGTACATTGTGCAGGAAGAAGGCGGTTTCCTCCATGGTATCGGTCCCATGGGTAATGACCACACCATCGGCTTCATTATCTTTAAAAATCTGCGTGATGCGATTGGCCAGCGAAAACCATACTTTATCATTCATGTCCTGAGAGCCGATATTGGAAATCTGCTCTGACTTGACTGTTGCCAGTTTGTCAATGCCAGGCACGCCCTGGACCAACTGCTGGCCCGATACTTCGCCCGAATTGTAGCCAATGGCCGACCGAGCATCGGCAGCGCCGGAAATCGTGCCTCCGGTTGCAAGAATAATAATACGGGGCTTATCGCCAGCTGATTCAGACGAGGCTGCGCCCGCGCTGCCTGTAGGCTCGGCGGCGGTTACCGGCAGGGGTGCAAGCAACGTAGTAAAAACAATGGCTGCGGTTGCCAATGCCGCTTTGCAGAAGATGAGGGCCGATGGCCGTCCGTTGTGGGGATGAGTATTCATAGGTGTCTCCTTGCCTATAATAGCTGGATGAAATATCGACAACATCAAAAGTGACGGATCATCGCATCGCGTTCGGGCATCGTCGACAAAAACCAACAGATGCCACGGTTTTCTGACAACCCGCCTCGACGAATGCAATAGGCGTATATCGGGAAGGATTTTCTTAGCGGCCATCGGCTTGCGCCTGTTGTGCCCCGCTTCTTTCCGTTGCCCGCGCAGCGTATGCTGTACTCCTGCCGTTGTGCGTTCGGCTTCAAATATAAACCGAAATGTGCCGCGCCGCTTCTTAATCAGTTGCAATGCCGGCAAAATACCCTATTGCTTCTCGGGCTAATCATTTTATTTATATGGACGCGTCATATTCCATACTTTATTTCAGACAGCATAGAGACCACGATCGGCCAGAAAAACTATGCCCGGATACATCACAGCAGACTGACAAACCCATTTCCCCTGATCACTACCCCAAGAATTCACTGACCCACTGCACAAATTCGGATGGGCGCTCAATATTGGAAAGATGCACCACCGGCAACACCTTGAGTTGGGCCTGCGACAACAAGGCGGCCAAGGCCTCACTGTGCGATAAGGCCGTCACCGTGTCGTATTGCCCGGCAATAATCAATACCGGCAAATTAATTAGCGCTGCCGTGCGGCGCAGATCGGCATCACGCACCACGGCAAAACTACCGGCCAGTCCTTGCGGCGGCGTTGTCATTAGCATTGCATGAAATACTTCAACGGTCTCTGGCTCTCGTTTCCTGAATTCGGCAGAAAACCAACTACCCAAAAAGCCTTCTGCAACCGCCGCCATATCTGGTGAGATCTGCAACTGCCGGATGCGTTCATCCCATTGCGGCGATGGCCCCAGATAACCAGACGTATTGGCCAGAATCAATTTTTTCAGCCGTTGCGGCGCGTATATACCCAACCATTGTCCAACAAAACCGCCAAGCGAGAGCCCCAGAAAATGCACGCGATCCAAATGCAATGCATCCAGCAATTCGACCACATCACGGCCCAGACGATCCAGCGAATAGGCGCCGGCCGGGGCATCGGAGGCACCATGGCCGCGCGCGTCATAACGCAGAATATAAAAATTTTCTGACAGACTGGCGATTTGCTGATCCCACATCGCCATCGTGGTGCCGATAGAATTGGACAACATCAATACAGGCTTGTCGGCCTGACCGTCAAAACGGTACGCAAGACGAGTGCCATCACCCGCAGTAATAAAAGAAAGTGTATTCATGCTGATTCCTTATTGGTCAGAAAGATAAATTTTGCAGACTATGCGCGACACAGAAATCGTATAAGATTATCGAAGCGGGCTGGGCGCCCATTATTCCCTGCTATGTAGCCTGGGAGGAAACCATCTTGACCATGAACAACGATCGTCTGAACGGCATTACCACTTTTGTTCGCGCCGTCGAAGCCGGCAGCTTCTCGCTGGCTGCCGAGCGCATGAACCTTACCCGTTCGGCGGTAGGCAAAACCATTGCCAGACTGGAACAGCGTCTGGGCGTATTGCTGTTTCAACGCACCAGCCGCAAGCAGAAACTGACGACCGAAGGGCAAGTCTATTACGAGCGCTGCCTGCGCGCGCTGGCCGAGCTGGACGCGGCTGATGCCGAACTCAATAGCGGGCGCTTACAGCCGCAAGGTATATTGCGCATCAGCGCTCCGAAGCTGCTTGGCCGGCACTGCATCACACCAGTATTGACTGCACTGATCGAACGCTATCCCGAACTGCAAATCGAGATGATCTACAGTGATCGGGTTGCCGATCTGATTGAAGATGGATTGGATCTTGCCGTGCGCATTGGCCCACTAGCCGACAGCAGCAGCCTGGTGGCACGACCACTTGGACAACAACATCAGGCACTGTGCGCCTCGCCCGCTTATCTGGCCCGTCACGGCGTACCCGAGAGCGTGAGTGCGCTCAATGGGCATCGCGCCATTGCGTACCATCGCACCGGACAGGATCTGGTCTGGCAGACGCTTTTTGCCAACACGCAAGGCCTCACGGTAGATATTCGCTTAAGGCTGGACGATTTGCATTCCCTGGCCGACGCTGCCATCGCCGGTGTGGGTTTGGCCTGGCTGCCCGACTGGCAACTGGCGCAATTCATATGCAGCCGGCAATTGACCGCAGTTTTGCCCGAACTACAGCTTTTGCCAACTGAAATATATATCGTGTGGCCACAAACCCGGTTTCTGCCTGCCAAAACACGGATCGGCATCGACACGCTGTTGGCCGATGCGCCCGCCATGCTGCGCGGCCAAATTAGCCCCCGCTGAACCTGTCGTCCGCAAGCCAGCAGGCAGCCAAGAAATACCAGGCCAATTTCCGTGCAAGAAACGGATAGCGGGCCATTCAATGGTCATGAGATAGTTCAGGCTACAAGCCAACACAGGAGCCGAACATTATGGAACTGAAAAACAAGTCAATCATCATCACCGGAGCCAGCAGCGGCATCGGCGCAGCAGCCGCCGCGCTGTTTGCCGCAGAAGGCGCCAATGTGGTGCTGGGCGCGCGCCGGGGAGCAGAACTGGACGCGCTGGCCAAGCAAATTGAAGGTACCGGCAAAGCCGTGTATCTGGCTGGCGACGTCAGGGATGAAGGCTATGCCGACGCGCTGGTAAATCTGGCCATCAATGAATTTGGTCGGCTGGATGGGGCATTTAACAATGCCGGCATCGTCGGGGACATGAGCCCGGTGCCGGCCATGACCATGCGCAATTGGAACGATGTCATCTCGGTCAATTTGACCGCTGCCTTCCTGGCTGCCAAGTCACAAATACCTGCCATGAGCAAAACCGGCGGTGGCTCGATCGTTTTCACATCCTCCTTTGTCGGCTTCAGCAACGGCGGCATGCCGGGAATGGGAGCCTATGCTGCGTCCAAGGCGGGTTTGACCGGGCTGGTGCAGTCGCTGGCTTCGGACCATGCCGCAGATGGCATCCGCGTCAACGCGTTGCTGCCAGGCGGCACAATCACACCGGCAAGCGGAGAAGGCAACCCGGATGTCTTGGCATTCATCGCGAACCTGCATCCGATGAAGCGGATGGCTGGTGCCAAGGAAATAGCTCAAGCCGCCCAGTTCCTGCTTTCGGACAGATCGAGCTTTATGACCGGCAGTCCGATGATTGTTGACGGCGGCATGTCGGTCAGGCTCACTTGAGCAGGCCCGGCCCGTGCCGCACACCTTGTCCGATTCGCTGTAACGCGGCGCGGCAAGACACGAGACGGTAAGGCGGGACGTGGTGCGGCCTAAGCGAGCAATTGAACTTACTGCGAACAAAAAAACCGGCCATGACGGCCGGTTCGATGCACATACCCAAACTGCGTGGATTACTAGCGGTTTGCCCGGACAGCGTTGTTGTAGCCATCTATCATGAATTTAAAATCATATTGACTCTTGCTTTCCTTGAAGCTTCTGTAATATTTGATGCAACTGTTCAAACTCATAAGGGTTGAATCCGAAGATACTTGTGGATTTTTGTCTTTGATTTTCTGATATTCAGCATTAAATTCTGAGAGCTCCTGCCCAAGCTGGTCGGCAATCTTATCGGCCTGCTTCAGCTTATCAGCATTGGCCAGATCCTCCTGACTATCGAAGACACTAACCAACTGCTCGGCAAGATGCATCGAATAGGCTTTGCGGTATTGATAGTTGTTGCCCGATTGCTTAAGCACCTCGAGTTCCTTTAGTTTGGCTTGCTGGTAAACAACATCCAACTGCTTTGTAAACACGGAATAACTGGCAAGGGCATCTTCAAAATGCTGTCTGATTTGAGCGTCTGCTTCTTTGCCCTTTTTCAGGGCGTCTGTTTTATACGAAGCTGATTCGTAGTACTGCTCGAACACGGCGGTATCACTTTT
>JBOIGK010000746.1:0-3500 GCA_050742695.1 Advenella sp.
AGAATAATGTCCTCGGCCGGCACGCCCAGGGTTTTTAGCCTGGCCGCCATGCCGCGCGCTTCGCTGACGTCGCCCGACAACGCTCCGCCCGAGACCAGTATGCGAGGCGCTTTGTGCTGGAAGTAGAGTTCGGCGGCCGTGTCCACGCGGGCAATCTTGGAGTCGGGCTCCAGCGGTTCAAACCAGTTGACGCGATTATTGGCCGTTGCGCCACCGAGTACGACGATGGCTTGCGCGGTCGGATATTGCGCGGCAGGACGGTGCGGATAACTGTTTTCAAGAATTCCCCCAAACAGGATGGAGGTAACGGGCAGGGACCAGATCAGTACCCACAGCATGCCGGCAAAAATAAGTGACAGCCCGCTACGCTTAAAGCGGATCAGGCACAGCATAAACCCCAGGACCATCAGGAAAATACACAGGTTCAAGGGCACAACAAGATTGATCAGTGAGCTGAACATGTTCTATTCGTTCCGCAATAATTGATTGACTGTGTCCAGCACATCGTCGACCGACGGCCAGTGACCATATGTGCCCAGCAGGTGCGCGCGGGGTGTCCACGGGCGGGTACGAGTGGGGTTAGTGACCCCGATCAGGGTAAGCTGGGGCGTTTCGGTCAGCGCAGCCAAGTGGGCCACACCAGAATCGTTGCAGATGACCAGACTGCATTGCCGAAGCAATGCGATAAAGGCGGCAAGATCCAGTGCGGGAAGCGTTATCGCGGTCGGCGCATTGGCCTGGGCCTGGGCAACTTCATTGGGCGGCGGCGACATGACAACAGTATAACCTTGTGCCTGCAACTGACGTGTCAGGTTGTCAAAATGCGGCCATACTTTATTCCTGCCCTTGTGTTCTCCGGTTGCCGTGGGTGCGATCAGTATCGGCGCATTGGTTGCCGCAGCCGCCGACAATACCGCTTGCGCCGTAGCGACGGCGTCTGCGCCGGAGGGCAAATACAGGCTGTCTGCCGGATGTGCGGCCAGCGTTAACCCCCAGCGGGCAAATGCCTCGCGGGTAAGCCAATACCAGGATTGCACGGCATGCAGCGTTTGCGATGGTTTGGCAAAGCCCCACTTGAGCAGCAGCGAGCGGCCATCGTCCTGGTACCCTGCACACGGCAACCCCGCCAGGCGGAAGGCCAGCGCACTGGTCAGCGAATCGGGCAGCAGCAGCCCCACGCTGCGTCCGGCAGTGGGATGGGCACTGCGATGGGCTTTGATGCGTTGGCGGTCTTGGCGCCACTGGCCACTTAGCGCCAGAAACTGCAGGCCGGGCAGGTCTGCCAGCAGGGCCTGGGCCCATGGCTTGCCGCAGGCCACGATAGTCAGGCCGCTGGCCAGCGCTGCCTCTATCGCAGGCCTGGACATGCAAACGTCACCGATCCAGTTTGGCAGCCGGATGTAAACACGTTCTAGGTTTTTCATGCTCCGGATTTTAGCGTGGTTTTCATGCTGCCGCGGCAAACTTCTCCCGATGATCCAGCCAAACAGGCACGCAAGGCCGGTCTAAACCGGTAAAATCCCCGGGATGAACAGTAAGAAAATGACAGTATAAGGTACCCAGATTGGATAACTCTTTCAAAAGCGGTAGCCGCAAAACCGTGTTTCGACGTATTTACGCCAGAGTCGGCGACTACTGGCAGGCCCTGACGGCAGCGCTGGTGCTGGTGTCTGTAGCCGCCGTCACCCAGCCCGCGCTGGCCTATATCATGAAACCCCTTCTTGATGAGGGTTTCAATGGCGCCAAGCCGCACTATATCTGGTCCATCCCGCTCACCGTCGTTGGGTTGTTTCTGGTGCGTGGCGTTCTGAACTTTCTGAGCGATTATCTGCTGGCCTGGATTGCCAACAATATGCTGCTGGGCATCCGCAAGGATATGTTTGAAAAGCTGCTGGGCATGCCTGATGGTGAATTTCAGAAAGGCGACACCGGCAGGCTGATGAATCGCTTCACCATTGATGCCGGAAATATTACAGACTACGCCACCGAGGTGTGCATTATTCTGGTGCGTGATGGCGCAGTGGTGATTGCCCTGCTGGCCATGTTGCTGTATCTGTCATGGCAGTTGACGTTGATTATCTTCATCATCATGCCCATTTCCGTGATTACCACGAGGATATTCATCAAGCGTCTGCGTCGCATCAATATGAAGACGGTTGATATCAACGCAGAACTTACCCGCGTCGTCAAGGAATCCATTGAAGGCCAGCGCGTGGTTAAACTATTCAACGGATACAATTTCGAGCGCGGACGATTCCTGTCGGTCAACAGCGGGCTGCGCCGGTTTGCTATGCGCTCGGCCATTGCCAGCGCCGCCATGACGCCCATCACCCAGCTCAGCATTGCATTTGCCGTGGGTATAGTGATTGCGACCGCGTTGTACCAGGGAAGTACCGGCGCCCTGACGGTCGGCTCATTTGCCGCGTTTCTCACGGCCCTGGCGCAAATCTTCGATCCGGTCAAGCGCCTGACCAATGTTGCCGCACGCATGCAGAAAATGCTGGTGGCGGCCGACAGCGTGTTTACCTTGATCGACAGCACGCAGGAAAACGACACCGGCAAAAAAATCCTGAACTCCGGTAACTTGGGTAGCATTTCGTTTGAAAACGTGAGCTTTCGGTTTCCCGATGCCAGCAGCGATACCCTGAGCGACATCTCCTTTACCGTCAAGCGAGGCGAAACCATTGCGTTTGTTGGTCGTTCCGGCAGTGGGAAAACCACATTGGTCAATATGATCCCGCGGTTTGTAGATCCGGTCAGCGGACAGATTACGATGGACGGCACAAATATTGCCGATTTCACATTGGAAAGCCTGCGTTCACAATTGTCGCTGGTGAGCCAGAGCGTGGTGCTGTTTGAAGGCACCATGGCACAGAATGTGGCTTACGGCTTTTTTGGCGACACCAACGAGGATCGCATACGGGAAGCACTGGCCTCGGCCAACCTGCTCGATTATGTCAATTCGCTGCCACAGGGGTTGGAAACGCCCATTGGCGAGAACGGCGCCTGGCTCTCGGGCGGGCAACGTCAGCGTCTGGCCATCGCCCGTGCCCTGATCAAGAATGCGCCCATCCTGATTCTTGACGAAGCCACCTCAGCCCTGGATAACGAGTCCGAAAGGCAGGTTCAGGCATCACTGGAAACTCTGATGAAGGGACGCACTACATTCGTGATTGCACACCGCCTTTCCACCGTGCAGAACGCAGATCGCATTCTGGTGCTGGACAAGGGGCGTATCGTTGAGCAGGGAAATCATACCGAGCTCTTGAAAAACAGCGGATTGTACGCATCTTTATATAACATGCAGTTTCGCGACAGCTGATGGCACTTGAATTAGCCGTACACTCTTGCGTATCATACTGATTCCATTATCTATATTTGTATTTGAGATATATTATGACCCAATCCTCTCCCAGCCAGGGCGCTTTCTGGGGATATGAACATCCCGAGGTGAAAGGGCCCAATGCATTGATGTTTTTGACCTGGGATCTGTCCAAAAC
>JBOIGK010000747.1:0-4123 GCA_050742695.1 Advenella sp.
TGCTCAATTTGAAGCCGGATCGGCAGTCCGGCAACTGGGAGGTATCGTTTGAGCCGGATATACAGAATCCGCCCATAGCGGGCCACCTGGGGCTGACCTCGGGCGCGTGTATCAAGTCGCGAACCGGTTCGGAGCTGACCGGCACGGTGCAGACCGACAGTGGCCCCGCCTTGCAACTGAAGGGCAAATTGTCTTCTGCCTGTGGGGAATTTTCCATTTACCGGCTTGTTGGATCGCAAACCTATATGTTTTCCAGCATTTTCGAGCGATTGTGGACGGCCGAGGGCGGGACTATTTCAGGCGTGATTCGCGACGGACTGGTGCCGGAGCGTGCCGTACTGCTGGAGACTCGCACGTCACCGTCGCTGGGGCAGGTAATACAGACGATCAACAAGTACAGTAATAATGTGATGGCCAAAACACTGCTTCTGACGTTGGGGCAGGAGCTGTATGGCGCGCCGGCAACCTTCGAAAAGGGCAGCCAGGCCGTTCTGGATATACTGCGCAAACAAGGTGTTAATATTGGCGCCTACACCGTCGTCAATGGCTCTGGGCTGTCCCGGACAGGGCGTATCACCGCTGGCGGGCAGGCCCAGATGCTCGATACCATCTGGGCTTCGGGGTGGCGGGACACATTCATCGATTCATTGTCAGTCTCGGGTGTCGATGGTACTATGCGTCGCCGCCTGACAGATCAGTCGGCAAAGGGCCGGGGGCACTTCAAGACAGGGACGCTGGGCAATGCCAGTGCATTGTCAGGCTATGTCACTGCGGCTAGCGGCAAAACATATATCCTGGTCAGCCTGGTTAATGATGTCGCCGCCCTGAAAACCAAATCCTTTGTCGACGGCCTTGTCCAGTGGCTCATTGCACAATAATTTTTCGGAGAAAAAACATGTCCGTTCACGAAATCAGCCATCCTCTGATCCAGCACAAGCTGGGCATCATGCGGCGAGCCGATCTGAGCACCAAGAGTTTTCGGGAACTGGCCCAGGAAATCGGGGCGTTGCTGACCTACGAAGCCTCCAAGGACTTTCCCTTGGAGGATGCCGTCATTGAGGGCTGGTGCGGTAACGTCACAGTCAAAAAAATTGCCGGAAAAAAAGTGACTGTCGTGCCGATTTTGCGCGCCGGCATCGGCATGCTCGATGGTGTCTTGTCCCTGATTCCCGGTGCCAAGGTTAGTGCCGTGGGCATTGCTCGTAACGAAGAGACACTGGAGGCGGGCACTTATTTGCAGAAACTGGTTGGAGATCTGGACCAGCGTCTGGCGCTTATTATCGATCCGATGCTGGCGACCGGTGGTTCCATGGAGGCGACCATTACCATGCTCAAGCAGGCAGGTTGCCGGGAAATCAAGGCGCTGGTTCTGGTTGCCGCGCCTGAAGGCATTGAGCGGGTGCTCAATGTGCATCCCGATGTCAAGATTTATACGGCATCCATTGACGAGCGCCTGAACCAGGATGGTTATATCATTCCCGGACTGGGCGATGCCGGTGACCGCATATTCGGAACAAGACAGAAAGTGTAGGATACTAATTTTTTCTGAATGTTGCGCCGCATATACTTGCCGAATAAGGCAAGTAATTGTATTTAAATGAAAAAAAGTAAAATCTACGCGTTTTTAACGACTTGCGAGGGATCTCAGGACCTGTGCAAATGAAAACAATCTTAAAGTCTGGTCGATAAGTGCCTGGAATGCGCTATGATGAACTTGAAATTATCAACAATGGCTTAATATAAAAGAAGAGCAGGACCCGGAGAAAGCGGGTTTTCCGCAGGCCGGCTATTTCAGATAATCATTGCAGGAGAATCATATGGCTAGTAAATCCAATCTCGAACAATCTCAGGAACAACTGTTGAACAATCTGCGCGCCAGTATTGCTGAAGCAGAAGGCATGCTCAAAGAGGCCTCCGAAATCGGTGGTGATAAAGCGAGTGAGTTGCGTGACCGTGCGGTGAATGCCCTGCAAAAAGCAACCGGTTCGTTCAAGGATGTACAGGAGCGCGCGGTAGAACAAAGCAAGGAAGCTGTCCGGGTGACCGATGAATACGTCCATGACAATCCATGGCGTACGGTCGGCTTTGCTGCGCTCGCAGGCGTTCTGCTTGGTGTCATTATCGGTCGCAAGTAAAGCGCCGACTATGTCAGTCAAACAGAATCTGAGTTCTGTCGCCGGTGGTTTTACAGCGCTAGTAAAAACGCGTCTTGAACTGCTGTCACTGGAGTTGACTGAAGAGAAGGACCGGCTGTTGTCGGTTCTTTTGTTCGGCGCTGCGGGGCTACTGTTCCTGCATCTGGCTCTGATTGTCGTGGCGGTGCTGGTCGGGCTGTTTTTCTGGGGTACCGAGTATCGTTACATCGCCCTGGCAGTCCTGGTGCTGGTCTATGCTTTGATTGGCTTGGGCTGTTTGCTTTTGATGAAAAAGCATTTGGAACTGGCGGCGACACCTTTCTCGGCAACCATCGACGCCCTGCGTGATGATGCGCAGGCCCTGCGCGGGCATCGTACGCCAGCGCCCCCAGCCGCAGCACAAGGAGCCGGCGATGAATGAGCCAGTACTGAAAAAACCTTTACGCAAGGCCTTACTCACTGCCCGGGTGCTGGCCGAGCGCGAACAATTGCGACAGGATGTGAACGCGCTAGGTCATTCGCTTTCTCCGGACGCCATTAAAACGGCGCTGCTGGATGCTGGCGGCGAAACGCTTATGAGCTTTACGCGCAGGCGCAGCGGCATCTTTTCACTGATCGAAAAGAATCCGCTAGTGAGCCTGACTATCGCGCGTTTTTTGCTGCGTGCCGCCAAGTCCCGTTCGGCGCTGATCAAGCCGATCGCCCTGGCTGCCACCTCATGGTTTGTCTATAACAAATTCCGGTCAAAGCAGGAGTCACGGCGCCAGGCGCCGTCCCGCAATTATTCGGAACAGGATCTCCCGGTCGATCATGGTACGTTCACGTATCAAGACCAAGATCCTGCCACAGAGCGTCGACCCTAAGCCTGACGTCCTGGTCCATGGCAATGGGCGTTCCCCACTCGCGATGGGTTTCGCCCGGCCACTTGTTGGTGGCGTCCATGCCCATTTTTCCGCCCAGCCCGGACTCGGGTGAGGCAAAGTCCAGATAGTCGATTGGCGTATTTTCCACCAGCACCGTATCGCGTACCGGGTCCATGCGCGTGGTCATCGCCCAGATCACCTCCTTCCAGTCGCGCGCGTTGATATCGTCATCGACAACGACAATGAATTTGGTATACATGAACTGGCGCAGGATACTCCATACGCCAAACATGACACGCTTGGCATGGCCAGCATATTGCTTGCGGATCGAGACGACCGCCAGGCGATAGCTGCAGCCTTCAGGCGGCAGATAAAAATCAACAATCTCGGGCAACTGTTTCTGCAGCAGCGGCACGAATACTTCATTGAGCGCTACGCCCAGTACGGCTGGTTCGTCTGGCGGCTTGCCAGTATAGGTGCTGTGGTAGATCGGCTTATTGCGCATGGTGATGCGGTCAATAGTGAATACCGGAAACCAGTCCTGCTCGTTGTAATAACCCGTATGGTCGCCATAGGGACCCTCGAGCGCCATCTCGAAACCGTTGCCACGCGGGGTTGTGATGCCCGCTGCAGGATCGGGGGCAATGGCATCGGGATGGCTGGCCGGCAGAATATGACCTTCAAGCACGATTTCCGCGGAAGCCGGTACAGACAGCGTATTGCCTATCGATTTGACAAGTTCGGTGCGCGAGCCGCGCAGCAGGCCGGCGAACTGGTATTCGGACAGGCTGTCAGGCACCGGCGTGACCGCGCCCAGAATAGTGGCCGGATCCGCGCCTAGCGCCACTGAAATGGGGAAGGGCTGGTCCGGATGGGCAAGCGCGTGGTCACGAAAATCCAATGCGCCGCCACGGTGAGACAACCAGCGCATGATAACCTTGTTTCTGCCGATGACCTGTTGCCGGTAAATCCCCAGGTTCTGGCGTTTCGCCTTTGGCCCGCGGGTTACCACCAGGCCCCAGGTGATCAGCGGGGCGATATCGCCGGGCCAGCACAGCTGAATCGGCAGGCGTGACAAGTCGACCTCGTCTTTTTCCCAAATAATTTCCTGGCACGCTGCATGGC
>JBOIGK010000748.1:0-2663 GCA_050742695.1 Advenella sp.
CGTCCGCAGCTGTTGTCATGGCTGCTTTTTCTCGCCAGTGGCCTGGGGCCATTTTCGGGACAGGCGGTGCACTTTCAGTACGCAGCCCCCGGGGGACTGGACTATGCCGTCAATCGCTACCGACGAGAAGCCGAGCGTCATTACAAGATTTTGGATGAACATTTGGCAGATCGGGAATTCATCGTTGGCAACGAATATACCATCGCCGATATCTCTGCGTGGGGATGGCTGGACAGAGCGTCCAGGGTGATGAAAGGCACCGAGGATCCGTTGGCGCTTTACCCGAACATTAAACGTTGGTTTCAAAGCGTCGATGCAAGGCCGGCCGTTGCACGCGCGCGGATGGTCGCGTCCGATGTTGCGTTTAAGAAGGTAAATGATGAAGAGACTCAGCGTGCGCTGTTCCCTTCGAATTTCCTGCCAGCGGCCTGAACAGCCGTCCATATAAATTGTACTTTGAGGTATAGATAAACATGAACGTACATGGAAAGAAAGTGTTGATTACCGGAGGATCGAGCGGCATTGGGCTGGCTACTGCCAGCGAGCTTGTTAGAAAAGGAGCCAAGGTCTTTATCGTTGGGCGTCGTGATAAGGTAGTTGGGGAGGCCGTCGAGCAGCTACGCGCTGCGGGCGGGCAGGCCGATGGCATTGACGCGGATGTTGGAACCAAGCAGGGGCGCAGCCGAGCTTTGGCGGCTGCCCGAGCATCAATGGGCGGGGTGGATATTTTAATTAACAGCGCAGGAGGCGTGCGCGCGGGCAGACTGGAGGACACACCGGAATGCGATATTACAACGATGGTGGAAGTCAATTTATTGGCGCCCATTCTGTTGGCGCGTGAGGCGATGCCGGATTTGCGTACGTCGGGCGACAGCATGATTGTGAATGTGTCCTCGGGCATTGCTCTCGTGGGGGTACCCTTCTATACGACTTACGCGGCGGTCAAGGCGGGCATTTCGCACTTTGGAGAGGCGCTCCGTCGGGAGTTGAAAGGTGAGGGCGTGCATGTGCTGACGGTCTACCCCGGCGCTACCGATACGCCGATGATGACGTCGTCGCGAGCAGGTCCCGACTTGGGCTTCGTTCGCGAGCCGGCCAGCGCAGTGGCCCGGGCCATAGTCCAGGGTATAGAAGCCAATGCACTGCAGGTAATTCGTGGGGGCGAGGTGCGCGAGGCGATGATTGCACAGAACCGCACGGATCCCCTGGTCCTGGACGACAGGTTCACATCGCTCAAGCCTAAGCTTGCCGAGGCGGTAAAAGACCATTTTGCACTTTGACTTTGTAAAAGGAGCATTTCATGGCAGATATCAAAGCTATTGTTTTTGATCTTTATGGGACGCTGTACGACGTTCACTCGGTGGCTAACCAGTGCAATTCATCGTATCCCGGGCAAGGCATGAAAATTAGCGAGATGTGGCGCCAGAAGCAGCTCGAATATACATGGTTGCGTAGTTTGATGGGGCAGTACATTTCGTTCGAGCAGGCGACTCACGATGCGCTCGTCTACACCTGTAATCACTTGAAGCTACAGTTGGATGAGGCGACTAGTAAGGTACTGTGCAAATGCTTATCTGAACTTGTCGCCGTATCCAGAAGTGCCTGCCGCAATGCAGCGCCTGAAAGACATGGGGCTGCCGCTGACTATTCTGTCCAATGGGTCGGCTTTCTCGATTGACAGTGTTGTGAACAATTCAGGCTTGAAAGAATATTTCTCTTATCTGCTTAGTGTTGAGCGCGTCGAAGTATTCAAGCCCGATCCACGCGTTTACACTCTCGCGTGCGAAGTCTTGAGCCTGCCGCCGTCCCAGATTCTCTTTGTCTCGTCAAATGCTTGGGATGCCTCGGGCGCACGGCACTTTGGATTTGACGTTTGCTGGGTTAATCGTCGCGACAATACGTTTGACGAATTGGGCACGTTGCCCTCATACGTGGTTGGTGGATTGGATGAAGTGCCAGAAATTGTCCATGGTTCGTTCTCTGACACATGAGATTACGTCCTAACAAAAATGTATACAACTTGAAGCGTATATGATAAAAATACTTTTACTTCAATGAATTAGTGAATGATTTTTGCTTTTGAAAAAATTTTCATTAATTATGAGAATTCGAAAAGAGCCAGTCTCATCTTGAAGGAAAAAATCCTTTAAAATCAAGCACACGATTTTCACTAATCGCGAGACACGACAAGTTTGTCGGCTCTCATAATTAGAAAAAAAATTTGTAGGTATACAGATTGCCAAACAGAGGTCCTGAAGGTTAATCAAGAACAGGTGCTATAACTAAAGAAACACAGTAGTTAATATTTAATATTATTAACTACTTCGTCTTGAAATGCCGGACTCTGAATGGAGTGCAAAAATATTCGCTGCGCCTGGGCGCCATTGGTCTTGCGCTGCCATTGATGTAGAAGATGAGCGATCGTTTTGGCGTAGTTCACTTATAATTGATCGGCCTCCACTCATTAGCGCTTCAAAATACACCTTTATGCGTATTTGTCACCTCCCAACGCTCGTAGGGTTCATGCTTTACTTTAAATACCATTAGTTTGCCAATACGACCTCGGTCACAATCACGGCGCACGGGAACGAGTGGTTTTCCATCACGACCGAAGGCGAAGGGCCCGATCTTGTTTTAATTCCAGGACTCGCTTCGTCGCGAGA
>JBOIGK010000749.1:0-9675 GCA_050742695.1 Advenella sp.
TTCCAAAAAACTAAGGGGAAACCGTTGTGCGGTACGGGCCTGCCGAGAGCAACTTCTCGCGAAGCACGCCGTCGGCATATTGGCGCTTGTACGCGCCACGACGCTGTAATTCGGGCACCAGATAATCTACGATATTGCGAAACGTACGCGGCATTTCTATGTAGGTCAGATTAAAACCGTCAATGTCGGTGTCGTTAACCCAGCCCTGCAGTTCGTCCGCCACTTCACCGGCGTCACCAACCACTACAGGACCTCTGCCGCCAAGAGCAACAAATTCAAGCGCGTCGCGCAAGGTCCAGGTTCGTGACGGATCCAGCTTGCTGAACGACGCCAGCGCCGATTGCCCGGCATTCGTATCCACATAGACCAGCTCATCGTCCAGGCTATAGCGAGACAGATCAATACCAGTCCATCCGGAAAGCAGTGCACGGGCGCCATCCAGGTTGGCGCGAGCCAGGTACTCCTGATGTCGCTGGCGAGCCAGCGCCGCGGTTTCTTCAACAATCACGGTGAACATGGCGAATATCCGAACATCGTCCCGCTTGCGCCCTGCCGCATGCAACTGATCTTGCAATTGCGCAACACTGCGCCTGACGCCCTCGCGCGTTGGCGCACCAACGAATACGCATTCGGCATGGCGCGCCGCAAACTGCCCGCCACGCTGCGACCCACCCGCCTGGAAAATAAGCGGTGTGCGCTGTGGCGAAGGTTCACATTGAAAAATGCCGTGAGACCGAAAATAGTGCCCCTCGTGATTAACGGCATGTATACCGGCAGGGTCGACATACTTGCCCGCCTGAGCGTCACGCAAAATAGCACCGTCATCCCAGCTGTCTTCCCAGAACCGGTAACATAAGTCCACGTACTCGTCGGCGCGATCATAGCGTTCATCATGACCAAGCAGGTTTTCCTGCCCCAGGCTGCGGGCGCCGCTCTCAAGATAGGACGTGACAATGTTCCAGGCCACCCGACCTTTTGTCAGGTGATCCAGCGTGGTAAACCGGCGCGCCAGCAAATACGGCGGATCGTAGGCGACAGACGCCGTCACGCCAAAACCCAGGTGGCCGGTTGCATGGGCCATAAGCGGAATCAGCGGAAACGGGTCATTCATGGGGGTTTGCGCGGCATTTGTCAACGCGTTTTCAGCAGTGCCGCCGTCCACATCGTACACACCGGTAACATCGCCCAGAAACAGCGTGTCGAACAATCCCCGCTCCAGCAGCTCGGCCAGATCAACCCAGTACTGGGCATTCAGATAGTCGGAGGAGGTATCTTCAGGATTTGTCCACTGGCCAGGCGCCAGATGACCGACACAGTTCATCAGGAACGCATTAAGGCGTATTTCTTTTGTCATTACATAGCCAGAATTCAGGTACAGCAAACCGGGTAGTCTATGCCGTGCCGTCCCAGGCTACCAATACACTCTGACTATATTGTTATTACTGTTAGTTGTGTCAAGGGATTTTCAAATGACTATTGGTCTTGGCGTTGTAAGCGGCAGCGGATAACCAATGCAACATACTTACCCGCAAAACCGACTACTGCTCGCGGACATTGTATATATGCGTTAATTAAAAGTACTTCACATGGATCAAAGAAGGGCCAAAATCAAAACAATAATACCTTGTGATTGCCAAAGTAAAGGAGGTGCGGCAAGAGCGCCAGGCCTGCCTGACACCAACCACGTCTAGCGCCTATGCGCCGGCGCCCCCAGTCCCGTTGAAATCTGCCTGGTGGTTGCCAGAAGCGCGGCCTGCACTTGCGTGATCGTCACCGAGACATCGCGTTGCGCCAGATATGGAACAGTCAGTGCTGCGATGGCAACATCGCTGTGGTCAAACACCGGCGCGCACAAGTCGGTAACCCCGCTCACGGTGTCGCTCTGGGCCATATAAAAGCCTTTGTCCTGAATATCGGCCAGCGTGGCGCGCACCTGAGTGGCCTTCGCTCGATCAGAACCGTCCTGCAGCAAAGCTGCAATCAATTCCTCTTGCACCGATTCGGGCTGAAATGCCGAAAGAACGCATGACGAAACACGATCCGGCCGGAACGGAAAGTTTGCCCCCAGCCGCACACCAAAACCCATCGGTTCGGGACTATCTACCTGGGCTACCACTAGGATACGGTTGGCAAAGTGGATGACCAGATGGGTTGACTGACGCGTGATTTGCGTCAACTCCTGCATTGCGGGAAGCGCCACGTTAAGCAGTCGCTGCAATGGCGGGTGCTGGTGCGCAAGCTCAAACAGCCTTAACGACAAACGGTAGGAGCCATCCGGATGACGATTGAGATAGCCGCGTCGCTCCAGCACGCTGAGCATACGAAAGATCTCCGTCGGCGACCTTTCCAGCCGCTGGGCAATAACCACCTGGGTCAGCCCTGTGGCTTCGCAGGCCAGCAGTTCAATAATGTCCAGCCCTTTTTCCAGCGCCGGCGCGGAATACACCGCCTCGCCTGCGTCTGTGGATGGGGTGGATCTAGGGGAAAGTCTGGATATTGACATGGTTGGATTTTATATGAGAAACTTAATTTCATCAGTAAATTTATCAGGCATTTGTAAAACAATCATCGCGAAGGGTTTTCTGTGTCCACCTCATTATCCCCACACCTTGTTGACCGTTACAGATCAGAAGGCATTCTCCATCCGTTGCCGG
The DNA here is from genome assembly GCA_050742695.1 of Advenella sp. Classification (GTDB taxonomy): domain Bacteria; phylum Pseudomonadota; class Gammaproteobacteria; order Burkholderiales; family Burkholderiaceae_B; genus Advenella. The sequence goes on from JBOIGK010000749.1 coordinate 2,655, forward strand.
TCATGCCCGATAGCGAAATCAGCGCTTTACGCGAACGGTACATGGCCAACAGTGATATTTTCAAAGGCCGCAACAACCAGAAACCGCACCTGTTGTTCACCTGGCTTGACCAGCTGGTGCGCGATTCACGCATTCTGGATGCAGTGGAATCTTTGCATGGCCCCAATTTGCTGTGTTGGGGTGCACAGTTCTTTGCCAAGCCGCCAGGTGATGATGCCTATGTAAGCTGGCATCAAGACGCCACCTACTGGGGCCTGTCTTCGCATGATGTGGTCACTGCCTGGGTTGCATTCACGCCTAGTATAGCGGCGTCGGGATGCCTGCAAGTCGTTCCCGGCACCCATCGGAGCCAAGTGGCCCACGAAGACCACTTCGATGATGCCAATCTTCTTTCCCGGGGACAGGAAATCGCCGTGAAGGTCGAACAAGGGTCCGTCGTGAATGTAGAACTTCAGCCCGGGCAGATGTCTCTGCATCACGTCCTGCTGTTTCACGGTTCGGAACCCAATCGTGCTGCGTTTCCCCGGGTCGGGTATGCAATCCGTTACATACCCACCCATGTACGCCAACTTTCACCGATTCGAGACAGCGCCCTGCTGGTTCGCGGCCGTGATGACTACGGGCATTTCGACGCGGAGCGCTCTCCTGTTGCCGATATGGATCCCGCAGCGCTCGCCTGCCACGCCGACGCAACCGACCGGCAATTGCGCATTCTCTACGCAGGCGCACAGGAGCGCGGCAAGCTGAACCCAGCCAGAAAAGAATCCGGCCCTGCCTAGCCATAGCGCCGGTATTGACCACAAGCACGCCAAAGAGCGAGCCTTGCATTCCATATCAGGAGACATTAATGAAATCGCTTGCTGTCATTGCCGGGCTTGCACTCGCCGGTTTTTTTATCACACCGCCCTCTGCCGCGCAGGAAATCAAGATTCGGTTTGCGCATTCTTTGTCCCCCACTGAACCGGCTCACCGTGCCGCCGAGTATTTCGCGAAAAACGTCGAAGAACGCACCAAGGGCAAGGTAAAAATCACCGTTTACCCCGCTGAGCAGTTGGGCCCCGGCAAAGATATCAATGAAATGATTCGCCAGGGAGCGAATGTGATGAATATCACAGATGCCGGCTACCTGTCCGACTATGTCCCTGACGTCGGCGTGCTTCACGGACCGTACCTCGTGCGCACACCAGAAGAATACGAGAAGATCCTTGGCTCCGACTGGTACAAGGGCATCGAGAAAAAACTGGAGACTTCCGGTTTCAAAATCATCATGGCAAATGGCTACTTCGGCCAGCGCCACCTTATCGCAGACAAACCGGTACGCAAACCCGAAGACATGGCGGGACTCACCGTTCGGGTTCCTCCCAACCCCATGTGGATCGAAACCCTCAAGGCCATGGGCGCGCGTCCCACGACCGTGCAATGGTCAGAAGTTTACAACGCACTTTCCCAGAACGTCGTGCAGGCAGCAGAAGCGCCCCTGGGTTCACTATGGGGCTCCAAGTTCCAGGAGGTTCGCAAAGTGCTGTCTCTCACGGAGCACTTTACCGCATTTGTGATGTGGCCGATCAATGCATCCTTTTTCAACAAACTGCCGCCAGACGTACAAACGGTTCTGCTTGAAGAAGGTGAGAAAGCCGGTAAAGAGATGACCCGCCTGACCCTGGCTGACCAGGAAGAATATCTCGCCAAATTCAAGGCTGCCGGTGTCACCATCGTGAGCGATGTCGATGTGGATGCCTTTCGGAAAGCAACGGAAAAAGTCTACGGTGCATTTCCAAAGTGGACACCCGGACTACGGGAAACAGTTCTTGGAGCCTTGAAGTGAATCGCGCCGAATCAAGTGCATGGTGGTGGCGTGACTATTTTGAAGAGATTGTCGCTGGCCTGGCACTCTTAATGGTCATCGCGGCCACCTGTTGGGGAGTGGTCACGCGGTACGTCACTTCGACACCTGCAGCCTGGACCGGGGAAATCGCCGCCATCGCCTTTGCGTGGCTCGTCTTTGTAGGGGCGGCCGCAGGGTTCAAGTATGGCATGCACGTGACCATCGACATGCTCGTGACGAAACTTCCGCAGACACCGCGCCGCTACGTGATGGCCGCGGCCGATCTGCTAGTGCTGGTCTTTCTTGGGACCCTATTGTTCATTGCCATCGAGTTTTCGATTGACTCATGGAGCGATCCGACCTCGACGCTGCAACTTCCACGCACCGTGGTTTACGCATCAGTGGTCGTAGGGGCGTTCTGCATGCTGTTGCGTTATGGACGCGCAGCATGGCGGCGGTGGCATGGACTGGATGGCGCCTGGCTTGAAACGCCGGGCGAAATTGGCGCGGAGCTCTGACAATGGAATACATCCCTGCCCTTTTAATGTTCGTGTTGTTCGTGCTGAACATACCCATTGCATTCGGCATCGCGATTGCCGCATTGTCCTTCTTCATCTTTGCCGATGGGCTGCCGCTGCGCGTCTTTGTACAAAAGTTTGTCCAGTCCACCGACTCATTTCCCCTGCTGGCCGTCCCTTTTTTCATTTGTGCCGGGTCGATCATGAATCGCGCAGGCATTACCCGCCGCTTGCTGAATCTGGCAGATGCGCTGGTCGGCCACATGGTCGGCGGCATCGCCCAGGCCAACGTCGTGCTGGCAACGCTGATGGGGGGGCTGTCGGCATCATCCAATGCAGAAGCGGCCATGCAGGCAAAAATGCTTGGTTCAGAGATGGTGCGTCGGGGCTACTCGCCTGGGTTCGCCGCAGCAGTCACGGCATGCGCGGCTGTCATCACGCCGATTATTCCACCCGGCATCGGCCTGATCATCTATGGCTATCTGTCTGACGTGTCGGTGGGCCGTTTATTCATCGGCGGCATTGTCCCAGGATTGCTTCTATGCGGCGCCCTCATGGTGACGATCCACTGGATGTCCAAGCGTCGCGGCTACAAACCATTGCGCACGCAACGCGCCTCGGCGCCGGAACTGGGACGTGCCTTCATCGAGGCGCTGGGCGCCCTGTCCATTATCGCGTTCATTCTGATCGGCATACGCCAGGGTATCTTCACGCCAACCGAAGCAGGTGCGATGACGGTTGTTTATGCAACGCTCATTGGCGTACTGTGGCATCGCGAACTCAAGTGGGCTGATGCGCCCAAGATCATCCTCGAAACAGTCCTGGCTGCGTCTGCAGTCATGATCATTATCTGTGCGGCCGGTGTCTTTGGCTTTTACATGTCGTGGGAACAGTTGCCATCGCGAGGCGCAGAAATGCTCATTCAACTGACTCGTGAGCCCTGGCTTTTGTTGCTGCTCATCAACGTGGGGCTGATTTTTGTCGGTATGCTGATAGAGGGTACTGCTGCGTTGATTCTGCTGACACCAATTCTGGTTCCGGCAATCGCCAAAGTAGGCATCGATCCCCTGCACTTTGGACTGGTCATGGTCGTCAACCTCACCCTGGGCGGGGTGACACCGCCGGTGGGAACCATGATGTTTACCACCTGTTCCATCCTGCGGGTGAAGATCGAAACGTTCACCAAAGAAGGCTGGCCGTTAATGTTGGCGATGCTGGTAGTGCTCATGCTCATCACCTACGTACCTGGCCTGGTCACATGGCTGCCGACGATGCTGATGGGGGAGTAGGATGGAGTTTTCCGCCGCTGTCCTAACTGCGGTTAACCAGCCACTGTCAATCGAGCGTGTGACCCTCACGGGCCTGGCGCCGCGCGATGTACTGATTCGCAATGCCGCCAGCGGACTATGTCATACCGATCTGGAAATCATGTGTGGCAGCCTGGCCTATCCCGTGCCCGTCGTCCTCGGGCACGAAGGCGCTGGGGTGGTGGAAGCCGTGGGCGAGGACGTGGTGTCCTTGAAACCGGGCGACCATGTCATTGCATCCTGGAACCCTCATTGCGGCCACTGCTTCTATTGCGAACGTGATCAACCCATTTTATGCGAACCGCTGACCCGCCATCAGCCTGCAGGCTTGTTGCCTGACGGCAGATCCAGGCTGCGCCTGAATGGACAGATGCTCCATCATTTCTCTGTCGTCTCGTCGCACGCTCAGTTTTCGGTGGTCACTGAATCGGGTGCAATCAAGATCCCGCAAGACATGCCGCTGGATCGTGCCTGCCTGATCGGCTGCGGCGTGATGACCGGCGTGGGGGCGGTAAGCCGCCTGGCGCAAGTGCAGGCCGGCACAAACGTGCTGATCATCGGTTGCGGCGCCGTGGGCCTGAACGCGATACAGGCGGCGGCGTTCGAACAGGCCGAGATGGTTATCGCCGTTGATCGCGACGACAGCAAGCTGGCGCTGGCAAGCCGCTTTGGCGCAACGCATGTGATGCAGGCAGACGATGCCACGTTGGAAATGATCAAAGCGGCCACAGCCGGACGCGGCGCCGATTACGTTTTCGAGGCGGCCGGCTCCGAGGCAGCGTTGCAGCTTGCAATGGAAGCAACCCGGCCAGGCGGCCAATTGGTCATTCTGGGCAAGACCGAGGTGAACCGTAAGGTCGGCTTTCGGTTTGGTTCGATGATGGGAGAAAAGCGCATCATCCGCTCAAGCTACGGTGGAGCAAGACCCCTGCGCGACTTCCCGTGGCTTGCCCAGCGCTATCTTGATGGCAAGTTGAATCTGGATGATCTGATATCAACTCGTCTTCCGTTAGACCGAATCAACGAGGGATTCGATGCAATGCGCAATGGCCAGGGGATTCGGCACGTAGTCACGTTTGACTGACTATTAATCATTTGGGCTGCCAGGCAAGGTGGAACTGGTTGACCGAATACGGCGCCAGTCAAAGCCACCGGCGCGCATAGGCACCATGAGGACGCGCGGGCCATACCCGTGATCGTGAGAAAAGAACAAGGACGAAGCAATGAACCATGGGATCCGGAACAATTGGCGACACCCACCAATGATGGATGACTGGATCGACAGCCCCCATCTACGTCATGAACTGGGAGATTTCCAGCTGGAATCTGGCGCGATATTGCGCAACGCCTTTATTTCTTATGTCATCCATGGCGATGTGTCAAAGCTGCGAAAAGGCGCGATCCTGGTGACGACGGCGATCGGCTCGACCCATCATCGCCTTGACTTCATGATCGGAAACGGCAAGCCCCTGGATACATCGCGCTGGTGCATCATCGCTGTTGATGCGCTGGGTAACGGGCTTTCGTCTTCACCATCAAACAGCATGCGGCAACCGAATGAGGCATTTCCCCGCTTCACGATTCGGGATATGGTTCAATCGCAGCGGCAGCTCCTGGATCATTTGGGCGTGGAAGAACTAGTGGCCGTCGTGGGCGCATCACTGGGAGGAATGCAGGCAGTGCAATGGGCCGTTAGTCATCCGCACCATATGCGTTCACTCGTAGCGATGGTGCCGATGGCGCGTACTACCCGTTGGTCTAAATTGGTCAATGAAATGTCCCGGCGCGCCCTGTTTGCAGACCCCGCTTGCCGTCAGCCGCGCCCCCGTGATGAAGCCATGCGGCTCTGGGTGCCGCTGACGCAGGCAGTCATGCCACGCAGCCCGGCGGCGATCGAAAACGATAGTGATACTGGCCTGCACGAATGGCTGGCCCAACGTGAACATACCCTCGCCGAGTTTGGGCCAAACGCCTTTGACTGGTGCTATCAGACCTGGGCGTATGACGAACATGATGTCGGTACGACACCGGGTTTTGAGGGCAACACCATGCTGGCGCTCAAGCAGATTCGTGCAGCAACGCTGGTCGTCGCACCGGGACTTGATCTTTACAATCCGCCATTTGCAGCCAAAGAAATGGCCACTGCGATTCCCAAAGCGCGCTTTGTCGAACTTTCGGGAGACGAGGGCCATGCCTGTGCTGCGGGAGCCCCTGGCCAGGCGACGAACGAACTTCGGGACGCGGTCGGCGACTTTTTACGGCAGCAGGAGAACTGACGCAGCCCCGTCCCCGGGGTATCAAACATCGGATCGATTAAACCCTTCGCAGGTAGCTCTGATCCAGTTGCCCGATATCCCCGCAGCCCAGTAAACCGAGTACCCGGTCGATTTCGCTGCGCATAATCTCGATTGCCCGTTCGACACCGGCCTGGCCCCCTGCCGCCAGGCCATACGTTGTAGCTCGCCCGAGCAGCACGGCATCTGCGCCCAGCGCCACAGCCTTTACGACGTCCGAGCCGCGCCGAAAGCCTCCGTCCAGCATCACGGCAATGCGCCCTTTGACCTCGGCAACTACCTCTGGCAGCACATCCATTGCCGATAACGCGCCATCCAGTTGCCGTCCGCCATGGTTGGACAACACGATTCCATCTGCTCCAACTGAAATTGCCCGTGCCGCATCCTGCGCATTCATAATGCCCTTGATAATTAGTTTTCCTGGCCAGATGCCTCTTAACCATTCAACGTCTGTCCATGATAACGAAGGGTCAAGGGACTGACCCAATATCGATGAGGCCGCGCCGCGCACACTGGTCTGCCCTGGCCCAAGCAAATCACCAAGATTGGCAAAGCGCGGAAAACCACGAGGATACAGAATGTCAAAAATCCAGCGCGGATGCCTGATAACGTCGAGCTTATTACGCCAGTTAAGATTCTGTGGCCCGGAAAAATTCCGGGTATCCCATTCCCGCTTACCGTAAAGAGCGCTATCGGTCGTGAGCACCAGCGTGCCGATTCCGGCCTCATGCGCGCGGCTGGCTATTTGCTCGACGAAGGCACGCGTCCGGTACATGTAGACTTGCATCCATATACAGCCGCCGGCGCGCCGGACAACATCTTCGAGCGACGTTGTCGACACATTGGTAAGCACGAACGGAATGCCCGCTGCAGCTGCCGCACGCGCGATAGACACATCTCCTTCGCGCGAGAGCAGACCACTGAATCCCGTCGGCCCGATCAAAAACGGCGACGCGCTCTCCTGGCCAAGCAACTGCCTGCGTTGATTCCTCCTGGTAACGTCAACCAATGTACGTGGCTGGAATGCAATCCTGGAAAACACATCGCGGTTGTGATGCAATGTCATCTCCTCTTCAG
>JBOIGK010000750.1:0-4153 GCA_050742695.1 Advenella sp.
ATTTGGGTTGTCATGATGAATTCTCCAAGAGTTAAGAGGTGCCCGCCCGGGCCGAATGACAATCTGAATGCTGGAAAACACCAAACTGGAACCACATTCAACGGCGGGCAGGCGATAACTAGGACCCTAATCTAGTTATATCGCGACTATGCATTGCGATAAGTGATACTGTATATCCATACAGTATATTTTGCAAGCGCAATTTCAGCTCGTTACACCCCTGTGTTGTATTCCATCTTCGATTTCACACCCCCAAAAATATTTTCTTCTTTTAAATCAGAAGATTAAAAGCATCGCCATTCGCTCCTGCTTTTCTCACGCAAAACCCGTGGCACTGCCAATCGCCTGATCCATATCACTTGCCGTCACTCAAGGTTCCCAAACCGACACGCCTTCTGAAAACGAGCACCGCTTACGGGTGATGCTTTCCTGGTCAATGCCCGAAAGGCGATGGGCCCCTGGATGCGGCCACATGGGCGCCTTGGCCACACGCAAAAAAGCCATGACTTGAATGATCATGGCTTTTTTGTCGAACCACCGCCTAAAGGCAGGTGGGGCGTTCTGGCTATGACACAGCACAATCAGAACATGCCCACAGGGGTGATTATTTATTTGGCTGTGGCGTCGTACGCAAATAGGGGCGTACTTCCGTAAAGCCTTTGGGGAACTTCTGTTTCAGCACCTCGGGGTCTTTCAATGACGGAACAATGATTACATCATCTCCGTCTTCCCAATTGACCGGCGTGGCCACGCTATGGGAATCAGTCAATTGCAGCGAATCGATGACACGCAGAATTTCGTTGAAATTGCGGCCGGTACTTGCCGGATAGGTAATGGTCAGGCGAATTTTCTTTGCCGGATCAATAATGAATACAGAGCGTACAGTGACCGTTGCGCTGGCGTTGGGATGGATCATGTCGTAAAGCGTAGACACTTTGCGATCGTCATCGGCCAGAATCGGAAAATTCACCGTCGTATTCTGCGTATCGTTGATGTCTTCGATCCATTTGTTGTGTGAGTCGGCGTCATCAACAGAGACCGCCAGTACTTTTACATTACGCTTTGCAAACTCGTCGGCCAGCTTTGCCGTATAACCAAGCTCTGTGGTGCAAACAGGCGTGAAGTCGGCCGGGTGAGAAAACAGAACACCCCAGCTGTCGCCCAGAAACTCGTGAAACTTGATGGGGCCAGTGGACGAATTCTGTTCAAAATCGGGGGCGGTATCGCCCAAACGCAGTGTTGTGCTCATGGTATCTCCTTGGTAAGCGTGGGGAATGTCCGATGCAATGCATCGGACTGTATACCGGGATTATGTCAAAGATTATTTATTCCCTAAAAGAATAAATAATAATTTTGATATACCCAATTTGCATATTAAAACAAAACCGCGGCACTCATGCGTATTAGGAAAATACGGCTGAAAATGCTTCCTGCACATTGTCGCCCGCCTTGACTGCAGCTGACAATGACAGCGCTCGTGGCAATAGATGAGCGGCATAAAATACCGCAGTGGCCTGTTTCTGCCGATGGATATCCGATTGCTGCTCGCGGCTTTTGAGCGCAGCGTTAGCCAGGTGCCAGCCCGCATGTACATAACCAGCGAGCATAAGAAGCGGCACGCTCCCGGTAAACGTACTGCGCATCTGTCCCTTGGCAGCGAACTGAAGCGTGGCATCCAGGGCATTCTGATAGGCCTGGACTGCCACTTCCAGCTGCGTACCGATAAAAGCAAGTGCGGGATCATCCTGGTGCTGGTTCAACGCATTAACCGTGTCGCACATGGCGGCGATAAAGCCGCGGCAGACTGCGCCACCGTCACGCAGGATTTTGCGGCCAATAAAGTCATTGGCCTGGATGGCGGTCGTCCCTTCATATATGGGCAAAATCCGCGCATCGCGATAATACTGGGCCGCGCCGGTCTCTTCAATGTAGCCCATTCCACCATGCACCTGCATACCCAGTGAAGCCACTTCGACCGAGTTCTCGGTACTGAAGGCTTTGACGATGGGAACCAGATATTCATACTGGGCGCGATGTAAATCAGCGGTTGTTTCATCAGCATGCTGATGCGCGACATCGTTGCACATGGCCGCATACAATGCCACGGCGCGACCACCTTCGGTCAGGCCGCGCATGGTCATCAGCAGGCGCTGCACATCGGGATGATGATCAATGGTGACTGGCCCGGCCGAGCCTTCCAGCGCATTGCCCTGCACCCTGTCGGCTGCATAAGCGCGAGCCTGCTGCAACGCGCGCTCGGATACTGATATACCCTGAATGCCCACGTTGTATCTGGCCGCGTTCATCATGATGAACATATATTGCAGCCCGTAGTTTTCCTGGCCGACCAGATAACCGATGGCGCCCTCGCCCACCTCGCCTTTGTCGGCGCCGTATAAAAGCACGGCGGTAGGACTGCCATGAATGCCCAGCTTTTCTTCGATGGAGGCGCACCAGACGTCGTTGCGTTTACCAAGTGAACCGTCGTCATTGACCAGGAATTTGGGCACCACGAAAAGAGAAATGCCCTTGACGCCTTTGGGTGCGTCGGGCGTACGGGCCAAGACCAGATGCACGATATTTTCCGCCAGATCATGTTCACCATAAGTGATGAAAATTTTCTGGCCACTGATGCGGTAGGTACCGTCGCCCTGAGCAATGGCCTTGGTAGTAAGCAAGGCCAGATCGGAGCCCGCCTGGGGCTCGGTCAGATTCATCGTTCCTGTCCACCGCCCTTCGAGCATGGGCGGTATAAACGTCTGCTTGAGCTGCTCGCTGCCCGCCTGCGTGATGGCCTCGACGCAACCGTCTGTGAGCAACGGGCACAAGGCAAAGGCCAGATTGGCCGCATTCAGATTTTCGGAAATGACTGCCGATATCAGTTTCGGAAAACCTTGCCCACCGAGCTCCGGTGAGTGCTGCAAGCCCTGCCAGCCGCCTTCGGCAAAAGCCTTGAACGCCTGGGCAAACGAGGCTGGCGTGGTGACTTTGCCGTTGTCCCATTTGGCACCCTGCTGATCGCCATCCCGGTTGGTTGGTGCCACCACCTCCTGGACGAATTTTGCGTTTTCATGCAATACAGCGTCAACAATATCGGCGCTGATTTCCTCATACCCTGGCAGGGCCAGCACCTGTTCAAGCAGGCCCATATCCTTAAGGTTGAAGAAAATATCGTCAAGAGGGGTTTTGTATGTCATGTCTGTCTCGTTAGGTCGTAGTCAATTGAATAATGGCAACCCTGCTGCGGCACAAGCGTGATTGGCGCCCGGGCAAAGCCTTTCAAATCAATATTACACTATCCGCAAAACCGTAACCAGACTGGGCGATTTAAACCGTGTATGAACAAATCACTTTAGGCCGTACTCCTGGTTATGTTCGCCAAAGCCCGGGGGAAGTGACCGAAATTGTGCAGGCGTACGCGACAGTTTGATAGGTGTATTAATGGCGCGGTAACTGCCCTGCTCAATCACCATCTTTCTATGACTGGTATGCGGATGGGCCAGCAGTTGAGCCACGTTGTTCACCGGCGAGGCGGGCACACCGGCCTTCATCAGCACATCGGCCAGCTCGACCGCCTGATGCATCGCCAGCACTGCGCACAGTGTCTCATGCAGAATCTGTCGATGCGCCAGCCGTTGCGCATTATCGATAAAACGCGCGTCCTGGGCAATATCAGGGCGCTTGAGCACTTTGCACAGCGTTGCAAATTGCCGATTGTTACCGACGGCCAGAAACAACTCACCGCTGGCTGTGGGGAAACTTTCATACGGGGCGATGTTCGGATGTGCATTGCCGGTCAGGCCGGGTACCTTGCCGCTGGCAAAATAATTGGGCGCATGAGGGTGCAGCAGCGAGACGGCGCAATCGAATAGAGAAATATCCAGATATTGTCCCTGACCGCTGGATCTGCGCTCGTTCACGGCAAGAAGCACCCCAATGGCGGCGTTCAGCCCGGTCACCATATCGACCACCGGCAGGCCCACGCGCGTTGGGGCACCATCCTTTTCTCCATTGACGCTCATCAATCCGCACAGGGCCTGGGCGCAGGCATCATAGCCGGGCAAGCCGCCGAGCGGGCCGTCCGCGCCAAAGCCGCTAATACAGCAATGGATAAGCTGCGGAAACGCCTGTTGCAGCGCATCCTTGCCAAGCC
>JBOIGK010000751.1:0-3552 GCA_050742695.1 Advenella sp.
CGCAACGCATGCAGGCCACGGAAACGCGGCGAAGCCGGTGTCTTCTCGTGAGGGTACTGCAACGTAATCTTGCGTTTGAAGAAGTACTTGCCCGTCAGACTCATGCCTTTCAGCAATTCAGTCAGTAACAGGCTGCCAAAAAAATCCTTAATTGCACTCATGTCTCTGTCAGCCTATTTCCAGATATTAAAGGGCGTCTGCATCCAGATCGCGACCACCAGCAGCCAGACCCCTGTGAGCGGAATGAATACCTTCCAGCCCAGACGCATGATTTGGTCATAGCGATAGCGGGGAAAGGAGGCGCGGAACCAGATAAACAGCGAAACCACGAAAAACGCTTTCAGACCCAGCCACAACCAGCCCGGCACCCAGGTAAAGGGCGCAAAATCGAGCGGTGCAGACCAGCCGCCCAGGAACATCACCGAAGCGATGGCGGACAGCAGAATCATGTTGGCGTACTCGGCCAGAAAGAACAGCGCGAAGCCCATGCCCGAATATTCAACCATATGGCCGGCCACAATTTCAGACTCCCCTTCGACCACGTCAAACGGGTGGCGATTGGTCTCGGCCACGGCAGAAATTACGTAAATAACGAACAGTGGCAACAGGGGCAACCAGTTCCAGGACATGAAAGTGACGCCGTGCGAGGCGAACCAGCCTTGCATCTGCCCTTGCACGATGCCATTCATGTTCAGCGTACCGGATACCAGCAAAACCGTTACCAGCACAAAGCCCATGGCCAGCTCATAAGACACCATTTGCGCCGAGGCGCGCATGGCGCCCAGAAAAGCGTACTTGGAGTTGGACGCCCAGCCCGCGATAATCACGCCGTAAACACCTATCGATGTAATTGCCATGACATACAACAGACCGGCGTTGACATTGGCCAGAACCACCTCTGGACCGAAAGGCACCACTGCCCAGGCGGCCAGCGCCGGAATCAGGGTGAGTACCGGCGCAATGAAATACAGCACCTTGTTCGCTTCTGCCGGCACGATGACCTCTTTGGTCAGCAGCTTGAGCACGTCGGCAAACGGCTGGAGCAAACCCCACGGGCCGACACGATTGGGACCGCGACGCACGTGCATATAGCCGATCATGCGGCGTTCCCACAGAGTGAGAAAGGCCACGCAGATAATGATGGGCAGTGCGATGACGACAATCATGACCAGCGTCCATAGGACGAGCCATGCTACCGGGCCGAGCAGATCGGTTCCCCAGACATTCACTGCCTTGACGCCGTCGGTAAACCAGGACCAGATATCCATCAAAGTTTCTCCACGAATACGTTACCGAAAGCACTGCCGAGTGCGGCAGTTTGTGCAAAGCCCTGGGCGATGCGAACTGTGTTGTCAGCCAGGCGGTCATCCTGCTTTGCCTGGATCCGGATATCGTTTCCGTTACTGCCGCGAACCCGCACGGTGTCGCCGCTTTGTATGCCCAGGCGGGCAAGCGTTGCCGCGTTCAGGCTGGCTACTGGTGCTGCACTGGCTGGTGCCAGTTGCAACGCCTCGGCACGACGCACGATGGCGTCCGTGCGATAGATCGGCAGATCGGCAACGCGCTGCAGGGCCCCGTCGGCGATTGGCGCTGCTGCCGATGCACTGGCAGTTGCGATCACCCCGTTGGATAATTTTGCGGTAAAGCCATTCATGAGTACACTGTCGCGCACCGACTCTGAAGTCTCATCTTCGAAATCGGTCAGCTTCAGAATATTGCCCAGTACCCGCAGTACTTTCCAGGCCGGACGACTTTGTCCCAGACCGGCAACCACGCCTTTGAAGCTTTGCGCACGACCCTCGGCATTCACAAACGTGCCGGAGGTTTCAGTAAATGGCGCAACCGTCAGCATGATGCGTGCCCAGTTCTCGGCAGCCGATTTATATGAAGTCAGTGCAATAGAGAACGCACCGGCCAGCATTTTTTCTGCTTTGTCGCCATCATCCATGTCCAGTGCAGGCTCAGCGTGCAGAACCAGATACGCTTTGAGCGGGTTCTGCATCATTTTGGCCACATTCATTCCGTCTTCGGTAGCCACGGCGCCGGCAAGATAGCCGCCTACCGTGTTGGCGCCCGCTGTCAGAAAGCCCAGCGTACCGTTGGCCTGCTGAGCGATGACCTGTGCCTGGACAGCCAGTTGTGTGGCTTGTGGTGAGGCCACGGCCATATTGCCCAGAAACACGGCGCATTTACTGCCGCCAGCCAGAATGGCCGCGATATCGACTGCGGTCAGACTCTGGCCGCCAGACACTTGTGCGCCCTGCTGCATGCCCTGCTCCGCCGCATTCCCGGCAGCAGCCACCTGGGCCACAAAATCGAGCAACTGATCCGGTGCAACGGTAATCCGTTTCGCAGTTGGGATCAGCGGGTCCTCGCCTGTCGTATCGATAATGACGATCTGGGTGCCATGTTTGGCAGCCTGGCGCAAGCGCTGTGCAAACAGCGGATGATCCTTGCGCAGCACCGAACCGATAACCAGTACGCGATCCAGGGTGTTCAATTCGGCAATCGGCATGCCCAGCCAGGGGAAACCTTGCAGTGAATGCTCAAAGCCGGCATCGGTCTGACGCAGACGAAAATCAATATGCTGCGAACCCAGGCCGCGCGTCAGACGCGCGAGCAAGGCCAGTTCCTCAACGGTGGAGTACTCTGTGGCAAGCGCGCCGATCTGGCCATCACCATGCGTTTGATTGATCCGCTCCAGAACCTGGGCGGCAGCAGTAAGCGCCTCATTCCAGGAAGCCTCGCGCCATACGCCGTCATCACCCTTGATCATGGGCGTTTGCAGACGGTCGTCAACGTTAAGGCCTTCGTAGGACCAGCGATCTTTGTCGCTGATCCAGCATTCATTGATATCTTCGCTCTCGAACGGCACCACGCGCATCACGCGATCACTCTTGACCTGCACCACCAGATTGGCGCCGACGCTATCGTGTGCACTGATTGAGCGGCGACGTGCCAGCTCCCAGGTACGTGCGGTATAACGGAACGGTTTGGAGGTGAGCGCACCGACCGGACACAGATCAATCATATTGCCGGACAATTCGGATTCGATGGCATTGCCGACAAAGGTCTGAATTTCCGAATGCTCGCCGCGATTGAGCATGCCCAATTCCATGATGCCAGCAACTTCCTGACCGAAACGGACACATCGGGTACAGTGGATACAACGGGTCATCTCTTCTGCGGATACCAGCGGGCCGACATCCTTGTGAAAGACTACCCGTTTTTCTTCACGATAGCGCGACTCGCTACTGCCGTAGCCTACGGCCAGATCCTGCAACTGACATTCGCCACCCTGGTCACAGATCGGGCAATCGAGCGGATGGTTGATCAGCAGAAACTCCATGACGCTTTTTTGCGCAGCAACAGCCTTGGCCGAGCAGGTGTGCACCACCATGCCCTGCGTCACGGGTGTTGCACATGCCGGCAGCGCCTTGGGCGCTTTCTCGACTTCTACCAGACACATACGACAGTTGGCCGCAATGGACAGTTTCTTGTGATAACAGAAATGCGGAACGTACAGGCCCAGTTCGCTGGCGGCATGCATAA
>JBOIGK010000752.1:0-8607 GCA_050742695.1 Advenella sp.
CAGTTCCACACACGTATGTGCCGCGATTACGCCAATGGTAAAGAAGCCTTTGTGGCTGGCGTCAATCCCAAGCGCGCCGGCGAAGATTTCGAAGGCGTGCCTATTTACGCTTCGGTCAAGGATGCAAAGGCGCAAACCGGCGCCAACGTTTCAGTTATCTATGTTCCACCGGCAGGGGCTGCCGATGCGATCTGGGAAGCGGTAGAGGCAGACCTGGATCTGGTTATCTGCATTACCGAAGGTATTCCTGTTCGCGATATGCTGGCCGTTCGCAACCGTATGCGCCAGGAAAACAAGAAAACGCTGTTGCTGGGCCCAAACTGCCCTGGTCTGATCACGCCTGATGAGCTCAAGATTGGCATTATGCCAGCGCACATCTGCAAAAAAGGCCGCATCGGCGTGGTCAGCCGCTCGGGCACGCTCACATACGAAGCCGTTGCACAGTTGACTGAGCTTGGTCTGGGTCAATCGAGTGCCGTTGGTATTGGTGGCGACCCGATCAACGGACTCAAGCACATTGATATCCTCAAAATGTTCAATGATGATCCTGAGACAGACGCTGTGGTCATGATTGGCGAGATTGGCGGACCTGACGAAGTCAATGCCGCTGAATGGGCCAAAGATAATATGACAAAGCCGATCGTTGGCTTTATCGCTGGTGTTACTGCACCTCCTGGAAAACGCATGGGTCATGCCGGTGCGCTGATCTCCGGCGGCGCCGATACGGCAGATGCCAAGCTGGAAATCATGGAAGCTTGCGGTATCCGCACCACGCGTAATCCATCTGAAATGGGCAAATTGCTCAAATCAGTACTGTAAGTATCCCCGGTGGTTTATCGCTCAATCCGGGCGATAACTGCTGAACCGCCCCTGAAAATCACAACTGTATTTATGTGGTTTCAGGGGCGTTTTCTTTTGTGGCATGTTCTGAAGTCAGGAAGCTGTAAGCAAAGATTCATAGAATGATGGCACGAATAAAAACGTACCCGAAACAGGATCGCGGGTGATAACACAGACAACATTTTCTCATTTTAAAGTCTCTTTGGAAGGTTCACTATGGATATAGGTTCTTCGGCGTTCTGGCTCGCCCTGCTTGAAATCGTTTGGGTAAATATTTTGCTGTCGGGTGACAACGCGGTGGTAATTGCACTGGCGGCCCGCACGTTGCCGGAAAGCCAGCAGAAAAAGGCAATTGTGATCGGCTCAGGCGCGGCCATCGTGATGAGGATTATTCTCACACTGGTCGCAGCCAAACTGCTGATGCTTCCTTATCTGAAAATCATCGGCGCAGTGCTGTTGGTCTATATCGGGGTTTCTCTGGTCAATTCAGATGACGAGCAGGGCGGGCATGAAAAGTCCCACGCCACATTGATGAGCGCGATTCGCACCATCCTGGTTGCCGACCTGGTCATGAGCCTGGATAACGTGGTTGCGGTTGCAGCTGCAGCCCATGGCGATACCACGCTGCTGGTCATCGGGCTTGCACTGAGTATTCCGCTGGTAATTTTCGGCAGTACCTTGCTGTTGAGCGTGATTGAAAAATTTCCGCTTCTCGTATGGCTGGGCGCGGCGCTGCTCGGTTATATTGCTGGTGAAATGTTTGTCGGCGACCCTGTGATTGAGCCTCGTACCGAGAGCTGGGCTTCACTGGCGCACATGACTCATCACCAATTTGGAATTACCATGGGTATTGTGGGTGCGCTTCTGGTTATTGTGCTGGGCAAAATTTTTGTGGCTCGTACAAAAAACTGACGTAATACTGAACACTCTGTTTTATAATTGCTCGCAGTCTGGAGCAGGAAAGGGCGCGCAAGTGCCCTTTTTTTATATTCTTGCCAATCACACCGAACCGTAGCGGCTCGGATGGTCGAGCAGGTTGTGTCCGTTGTGTTGCCACGTGTCCAATGCGCGGCGCGATACGATGCAGGTGCCGGCACATCAGAGGGCATTCTACGAATGCCAGGCCCACTTGCATATCATACAAATCTAACAGAGGTGATCTTTCATTATGCTTGAGTTTTTTCAGACCCTGAGCTGGACCGCAATATTCCAGATTATTCTCATTGACATACTTTTAGGTGGCGATAACGCAGTCATCATTGCCTTGGCATGCCGCAATCTGGAAAAAGCGCAACGCATGAAAGGCATTCTTTGGGGCACTTTCGGCGCCATCATCATGCGGGTGATCCTGATCGCTTTCGCACTGAAGCTGCTGGAAATCCCTTACCTGAAAATCGTTGGCGGCGCGCTGCTGATCTGGATCGGCATAAAGCTGCTAATTCCCGAAGAAGACGAGCATGGCAATGTTTCCGGTGGCACTTCGGTGTGGACGGCGGTCAAAACCATCCTGATTGCCGACTTTGTCATGAGCCTGGATAACGTCATTGCCATCGCTGCCGCTGCGCAGAAAACCACGCCCGGACATGAAGTGGCCTATGTGGCATTCGGTCTGATCGTCAGTGTGCCAATTATTATCTGGGGCAGCACCCTGGTGCTAAAACTGATCGACAAGTATCCGCTGGTGATTACGCTGGGTGCAGGTCTGCTGGGCTGGCTGGCTGGCGGCATGTTGATTTCTGATGTATTTACCGAGAGAACATTCTTCAATGGCGAACATGCACCGCAAACTGTTAAGATTGCAGTAGAAGTCATTGGCATAATCGTGGTTGTTGGTTTGGGTAAATGGCTGGCGTCCCGCAAGGGCAAGTCGCAGGTAACTGAAACGCACTAACCCCGAACTCCCCGATAGTCCGAGATAACCCGGATGCTGTCCTGATCCGGTTACATCGGTAGGCAACCCCGCCAGGCTTTGTGCCCCGGCGGGGTTTGTTGTTTTGCATGTTCGCAGACGCCAGGTCTGCCACTCGTATGAAGGTCTGACACCATGGAAGAAAAACCCAAGCGCAGCATCTTGCAAGGTCTGCTTATTCTGGCAGTGATCGGTATAGTCGTTACCGTAGCCATTAACTATTTGCGATAGTAAAGGGTCAAGGCCAACGGTTTGACATCCATGCACCAGGCCTTCATTGCCCGCTTTTTCCCCTGATTCGTGATTTTAAATATATTTAGCAGGAACCCCGCGTGACCGAACTTAAAAAACTGACCATCGCAACCCGTGCCAGCCGTCTTGCCCTTTGGCAGGCGCATCACGTTCGTGAATTGCTCCTGACTCATTACCCGCAGTTGCAGGTCGAACTTCTGGAGCTGACCACAAAAGGTGATCAGATCCTGGATCGTACGTTGTCAAAGATAGGTGGCAAGGGGCTGTTTATCAAGGAGTTGGAAGCGGCGCTGGTAGACGGCAGGGCAGACCTGGCCGTACATTCGCTCAAAGATGTGCCGGTTGATCTGCAGTCTCCGTTTATGCTGGCTGCGGTCCTTGAACGGGCTGACCCGACTGATGCCTTTGTATCGCCAACCTATCATCAACTGAGCCAATTGCCTGCCGGCGCCGTGGTGGGAACATCCAGTCTGCGCCGTGAATCGCAGATTCGGGCAGCCTATCCGCATCTGGTGGTCAGACCCCTGCGCGGCAATCTGGACACCCGCTTGTCCAAATTGGATAACGGCGACTACGATGCCATCGTACTGGCCACTGCAGGCTTGCAGCGTCTGGGACTGGGTGACCGCATAGCATCGCGGCTGGAGGTCTCCGAGAGTCTGCCTGCTGCAGGACAGGGAGCGCTGGGTGTTGAGGTGCTGGAAGGACGTCCGGAGCTGCTGGAAATGCTGACTGGTCTGGCCAACCCGGCAACCACCGCCTGTGTCACCGCGGAACGCGCAGTATCCAGGACGCTGGGCGGATCCTGTCAAGTGCCGATTGCTGCCTACGCTACGTTGACAGACAATGCGGTCACGCTTAATGCGCTGGTGGCAACGCCCGACGGTTCGCGCGTATTGCGCAGCACCCGGACATCCAGTGCCGAAGGCGCCGATCAGTTGGGCGTTGAGGTGGCGCAAGCACTTCGGGAGCAGGGGGCTGACGAGATACTGGCGGCACTGCACGAAGCCTCACAGAACGACGCCGACAAGGTGTGAGCCCAGGTCGTGCATTATCCGCGCGCAACGGTCATTCTTACGCGACCACAGGGAAAAAATCAGGCACTGCAACTGCGCTTTGAACAGGCAGGGTTGCGCGTTGCCGCACTGCCGGCTCTGACGTTGCAGCGCATCGCCGTTACAGGCCCGGTTCCTGATCCAGCCACATTCAATCTGGTGTTTTTTGTCAGTGGTTTTGCCGTTGATTGCTTTTTTGATCTGCTGATTGAACAGGGCATGCAATGGCCGCAAGGGCACCGTGCCGGCTGTGTGGGCCCGGGGACCGTACAGGCGCTGCTGCGCCGCGGTATTGCACACCAGCAGATCCTGTGTCCCGTCGATAATCAGCCCTACGATTCCAGTGGTTTTCTGGCCCGTTTGAAGGCCAGCGCCGTTTTTGCTTCCCTGCAGTCCGTATTGATTGTATGCGGAACCACCGGCAACCCGGGGCTTGGCCGGCAATTGCAGGACCTGTCGCTTGCGGTCACGCGCCTGCCCCTGTACAGACGGGATGCCAGGCAGTGGGATGCGCAGCAACAGTGCCAAATGAGGAGCCTGCTTGCCGATCCGGCAGAAAAAAAATATGTGGTGCTGACCAGCCCCCAGGGGATAGAGGCGTTTGTCGATAATTTGGCCACGGCTCAGATAGACCCGGATCCGCTAGCCGGAACCACGACCTTTGTGGTCACCCACGCAGGGCAAGTCGATAGTCTTAAGCATGCCTGGCAGTACAAATTTCCAGCAGGCAACGCCAGCACACTGCACATCGTACAGGCATTGCCGCAGGACGATGCAATTTTCCACACCGTTACAATCTCGGATTAAAAGCCTGCGGTAATCCACTACAATGTACAAATCTTTCACGAACGTATCGCCAAGCGGTGTATTGGTTTTCTGGATAGTAAGGAATTGAAAAACATGGAAAAAAAACAGGACGACGCGCGAAATACGGAAAATGAAAAAAAACCGGAAGCTACTGGCCCGCATGCGCAGCCAGGGAGCGCAGTGCCGGATACAGTGACCGATGTGGAACTGGCAAACGAGAAAAGCACGGCTGAGAAAACGACAGCGCGTGCTGGTTATGCCGATACGGCGACCGTAGGCAAGTCCGGTTCTGGCGCTGCAGGCGGCGCCATTCCTCCTATTGATAACGGCAAGGACGACAGCAATGCCGGCAAAGGTACGAAAGGCCCATTGATCGCGGCGCTTGTTGTCGTGGCAGCCATTGCTGCTGGCGGTTATTACTATGCCCAGAACAATCAGTCAGAGTCCGAAAGCAGCGGTCAGACTGCCAGCGAGCCTGTTTCTTCCGCGCCTGCAGAGGCACCGGCGTCCGCCACCGGGCAACCTGGCCAGACGCCTGCAGCAGATGCAACTGCTGATTCAACAGATTCATCAAGTTCTTCACAATCGGCCGCAGCGGGCAATGCCGAGTCGGCCCAGAGTTCCGACTCAATGCCCGCCACGACAAATGGTGATACCCAGACCGGTGCCAACGGTGCAGGCGCGGGCGCATCGGCTGCCGACACAGCATCGACCAATCAGGATGAGACCAGTGGCAGCACCAGCAGTACGCCCGTAGGCCCGGCAGCAAGCAATAGCGAGTCAACCCAGGCGGGAGCCGAGGCTACCGGCAACGCAACGGCGCAATCGACAGGGACCACGAGCAGTGACAATACATCCGGTGAGGCCTCAGTCGGTGCTTCTGCACAAGACACTGCGGCCACGCCCACATCTGCTACAGGTACACCGGCAACTGCCGTAGATACACCGCAGGCGTCCGGTACCCCGTCAACCGCGGGTTCGGGCACGGGTGGTTTTACCGGTTCCTTGCCGGCGGACATTCGTGATCAGCTTGATCGCCAGTCGGCGCAGATCATTGCGTTGCGCGATCAACTGGAGTCTTCACAGAAGCAACTTCAGCAGTTGCAAACGACCCGTTTGCAGGCCTCGCGTGACGAGACAACCCTGTTTGTGGTTAATGATGTGAGTCGCCTGGTTACCATGGCGCAGAATGAACTTGCCATTGCCGGTAACCTTGAAAATGCCGTGGCTTCACTGGAAACGGCAATCAAGGCCATAGATCAGGCCGATGCACCGGTGCTGGCAGGGTTACGCGGCGCTTTGGCAGCGGATATCGTTACTCTGAAATCGGCGCCGACCATTGGCGTGGACGCGCAATTTGCCCAAGTGGCGGCATTGTCTGGAAAAATTGATGCGCTGCCGATGCTGGCCCCTGATCAGGCGGGCGCCAAGCCCATGGCCGGACAGTCTTCGGATGTGACTTCCCCTGTGGGAGGTGCGAACGATACGAACTCAGTTGCATCATCAGATGTCTGGTATGAGCGCGCCTGGAACGAGGTGAAAACCTGGCCGCTTGCTGCCTGGGAAGGCTTGCGCTCTGACCTTGGCGGGATTGTGAGAGTGGAAAAACTGGCCGATCCAAATCAGGTGTTGCTCACGGTTGATCAGGCCGCCCAGTTGCGGGCAAATCTGAAACAGCATTTGCATTTTGCCCAACAGGCATTGCTCAATGGACAGCAGGGTATTTGGACTTCATCGCTTGAAACCGTCGTCAAGGGCATCAGACAAAGTTTCAATCAGGACTCGGTTGAGACGCAACAGGTGCTGACCCAGCTTCAGCAACTGCTCCAGGCTGGTGTCAGGCAGCAGTTGCCGCCAATCACGCAGAGCGTGACGGCTGTACAGGAAACCCGCAAGCAGCTTAAATCCATGAATCCCGGACAGGAGTAATGCATGCGAACCAGTTTGAAAGTACTTGTCCTATTTGCTGTCGCTGTTGCTGCCGCGCTCTTGCTGCGCGATTCCAGCGGCTATTTCATGGTTGTGACCGGCGATGAGCGCCGCACGGTGTCGCTGGCTGCCGGCCTGGTCTTCCTTGTCATTGCTTTTTTCATTTTTTACCTGATCTTTCGATTTATCGGTGTTCTGATGGACGCGCCAACGCGATGGCGCAACTGGAATCAGCGCCGGCACACCCGCAAGGACTATGATCTGCTGGAACGGGGCTGGGTCGAATTGCTGGAAGGGCGAAGCAGCCCGGCAGAGAAGGACTTGACCCGTCTGCTCAATCGCAGTCGTGACAGTGGCAGGCAGGCACTTGCCAGTCTGGCGGCGGCCAAGGCGGCGCACAACCAGTCGCGTTATGCTGAAAGGGATGCGTTGCTTCTGACTGCGCAGTCCAAAGCGCAGGGCAACCCCAGGATGCAGGATGCCACCACCACAATTCGCGCGGAAATGCTGCTGGAGCAGGGTGAATCCAAACAGGCGCTGGCATTGCTCGAGCCATTGGCAAAGGCCGGAGGCGCTAATCAGGATCATATCCAGAAACTGCTGCTGCGCGGTTACAAGCAAATTGGTAACCAGGATAAATTGCTGCAGGTAGCGCGTGTGTTGAACAGGAAAGGGACCATCGATAGCTTTGAGGGCCAGCGTCTTATTGAACATGCCGGTGCGGCAGTCATGCAAGCGACCACCCGGGACAGTTGGGCCAATACCTGGAAGTCATTTAGCTCGGCTGAAAAGGCCATGCCGTTAATCGCGCTTGCTGCGGCCGAGAAAGCGCAGGCCGCTGGCCATCCGGATACTGCCGGGCAGATACTGGAAGCGTCATTGCGGGAACATATTGACCCCCGACTGCTCAACGCCTATGTCCAGTGTCCGGTCGAACAGGTTAGTGCTCGCCTGACCAAAGCGCAGCAATGGCTCGAGAAAGATGAAAACAATCCTGATCTGCTCAATGCGCTCGGTTTCTTATGCCTGGCCGCGCAGTTATGGGGGCAGGCCGAACGTTATCTGACACGCAGCCTCAAGCTGCGAGAAGATCCGCGCACGCACACCTTGCTTGGTGCACTCTACGACCGTCTGGGCAAGCCTGCCGAAGCAGTCAAGCACTGGCGTTTTGCCTCGGCTTCGATCTCCATGCTACCCACTGTGGCAGGAGAAAAATACCTCCCGGCAGCCGACACGCGAATGGATCCGGACGGCCCGCCTGACCGCAAGCGTGCCGACCAGCAAATCGAGCAGGAACGCGCAGATGAGACAACCGAAAAAACGATCTATGCCAAACGGCCGGAAGCCGATGATGAGTACTTCGACAGTGCACCCATCCCCGGTATCAGGACGGATGAATTGAATGAAAAATCGTAATCACGACCAATCGTAACTACAGTAACCAGAAGAGTTGACTATGAGCTTGAAAAATGTCCCGGCCGGTTCCAAGACGCCGGAAGAATTCAATGTTGTAATTGAAATTCCGATGAATGCCGATCCGGTTAAATACGAAGTGGATAAAGACACCGGCGCGGTGTTTGTAGATCGCTTCATGATGACGGCCATGCACTACCCGTGCAACTATGGCTATATTCCAGACACACTGTCTGATGATGGCGATCCGGTCGATGTGCTGGTCATGACGCCGTTTCCCGTTGCTGTCGGATCAGTTATCAAATGCCGCGCCCAGGGCGTGTTGCAAATGGATGACGAAGCCGGTGGTGACGCCAAATTGCTGGCCCGGCCGGTCGACAAGCTGTACCCTCCCTATAGCAA
>JBOIGK010000753.1:0-2749 GCA_050742695.1 Advenella sp.
GTGGTATTCATCATGATGTCGGCTGGCAGTACCGGGGCACTGGAGCCGCCCGGAATGACCGCCTTCAGCTTGCGTCCGTCACGCATGCCACCGGCCAATTCCAGCAGTTTGGAAAAAGGCGTGCCCAGCGGGATCTCATAGTTGCCGGGGCGTTCAACGTCACCGGTAATCGAAAACAGTTTGGTCCCGCCGTTATTGGGCAGGCCGATGTCCAGGTATTGCTGACCCCCGTTGCGGATAATCCAGGGAACCGCTGCAAAGGTTTCGGTATTGTTAATGGTTGTGGGCTTGCCGTACAGGCCAAAGCTGGCCGGAAATGGCGGTTTGAAGCGCGGCTGCCCTTTCTTGCCCTCAAGAGACTCAAGCAAGGCCGTTTCCTCACCGCAAATATACGCACCGTAACCATGGTGGGCATGCAGCTGGAAAGAAAATTCGGAACCCAGGATCTTGTCGCCCAGAAAACCCGCAGCACGTGCTTCTTCGAGCGCTTCTTCAAAACGTTCGTAGACCTCGAAAATTTCGCCGTGGATGTAGTTGTAGCCCACCGTGATACCCATCGCATAAGCTGCAATGGCCATGCCTTCGATAACGATATGCGGATTGGAACGCAGGATATCGCGATCCTTGAACGTCCCCGGTTCGCCTTCGTCTGAATTGCAAACCAGATATTTCTGTCCCGGAAAATTGCGGGGCATGAAGCTCCACTTCAGACCCGTCGGAAACCCGGCGCCACCGCGGCCACGCAACCCTGAGGCCTTGACTTCGGCAATGACCTCTTCCTGCGTCATACCGGTTGTCAGAATTTTGCGCAATGCCTCGTAGCCGCCGCGCTTGACATAATCCTCAAGACGCCAGTTCTCACCATTGAGATCGGCCATGATCTGCGGCTGAATATGACGACCGTGCAACGCCATGGAAGCGTTCAGGTCACCGGCAGGATTAGCATTGAGCCCCTGCGAATATTTGCTCAGAATCACACTCATGCGGCATCTCCCTGTTGGGCAAGCTCAGCCAGCATGGCATCGATTTTTTCGGTCGACATACGTACACACATATGGTGGTTGTTCACAATAAGAACGGGCGAGTCACCGCAAGCACCCATGCACTCGCCTTCCTGCAGGGTGAACAGGCCATCGCTCGTGGTTTCACCCAGCTCGACACCCAGTTTCTGCTTCAGATAGTCGGCGGTTTTCTCACCGTCACGCAAGGCACAGGGCAGATTGGTGCAGACGCTGATCTTGAACCGGCCGACAGGCTTGGTATTGAACATGTTGTAAAAGGTGGCAACCTCCTGGACCGCGATCGGCTCAACGCCAATATAGCGTGCCACATCGGCAATGATCTCTGCCGATACCCAGCCTTTTTCCACCTGCGCGATGCGCAGGGCCGACATAATGGCGGACTGACGTTGGTCGGCCGGATATTTGGCCAGCTCTTTGTCTATCCTTGTATACGCCTGTTGAGAAAGCAACATTTTTTAATCCAGTAATCCGCTGTGATCAGCGGTCAATTTCACCAAACACGATATCCTGAGTACCGATAATCGTGACAGCATCGGCCAGCATATGGCCGCGGGACATTTCGTCCAGTGATTGCAGGTGTACAAAGCCCGGCGGACGGATCTTCAGGCGATACGGTTTGTTCGCGCCGTCTGACACCAGGTAAATACCGAACTCTCCTTTCGGATGTTCGACTGCAGAATACACTTCGCCTGCAGGTACCGGAAAACCTTCGGTGAACAGTTTGAAGTGGTGGATCAGCTCTTCCATATTGGACTTCATGCTGGTCCGCTTCGGCGGGGTAATCTTGTGGTTATCATTGATAACCGGGCCGGGGTTGTTGCGCAGCCAGTGCACGCATTGCGAAATAATACGGTTACTTTCGCGCATCTCGGCAATCCGCACCAGATAACGGTCATAGCAGTCGCCATTGGTTCCCACCGGAATGTCAAACTCCAGACGATCGTATACTTCATAGGGCTGCATGCGACGCAGATCCCAGCTTATGCCAGACCCGCGCAGCATTGGACCGGTAAAGCCCAAGGCCATGGCACGATCGGGATCAACCACCCCGATGCCGACCAGACGTTGTTTCCAGATGCGATTATCGGTGAGCAATGTTTCATACTCATCGACGCATTTGGGGAACCGCTCTGTAAATGCTTCAATAAAATCCAGCAGCGAGCCATCGCGGTTCTCATTGAACTGCTTCATTTCACGTTTGCTGCGATATTTTGAATCCATCTTATGCTGCGGCATGCTATCGGGCAAATCGCGATACACGCCACCAGGACGATAATAGGCAGCGTGCATGCGCGCGCCCGAGACCGCCTCGTAGCAATCCATGAGATCTTCACGTTCACGGAAGGCATACAGCATGACCGCCATAGCGCCCACGTCGAGCCCGTGCGTACCAACACTCATGAGGTGGTTCAGCAGGCGGGTAATTTCATCGAACATGACGCGGATGTATTGGGCGCGCAGCGGCACTTCAATACCCAGCAATTTCTCGATGGCCATGACGTAGGCATGCTCGTTGCACATCATGGAAACGTAATCGAGACGATCCATGTATGGCAAGGCCTGCAGATAGGTTTTATGTTCCGCCAGTTTTTCAGTGGCACGATGCAGCAGACCGATGTGGGGATCGGCGCGCTGAATGACCTCGCCGCTCAACTCCAGGATAAGACGCAGCACACCATGCGCAGCCGGGTGCTGGGGACCGAAGTTAAGCGTGTAGTTCTTGATTT
>JBOIGK010000754.1:0-1556 GCA_050742695.1 Advenella sp.
CGTCTGGACGGTGCATATTCACCGCTTTTTCGACCAATAGAACAACTATTGGCCTTCAAAATCGTCAAAAATCTGTCCTCGCCCAGTCACTTTTTCGCATCGATTCTTCAAGTCCGACAGGCTGCTAGACCGCTGTTTCATCCGTCTCACCCGTGCGTATTCTCACCACCTGCTCAATATTGGTAACAAAAATCTTGCCATCGCCGATCTTGCCGGTACGCGCCGTGTTAACAATCGTCTCGATAATGCTGTCCACCAGCGTTTCGGCCGCCACTATTTCGATCTTTATCTTTGGCAGAAAATCCACTACATATTCCGCGCCCCGATAGAGCTCCGTGTGACCTTTCTGCCTGCCGAATCCTTTAACCTCAGTAACGGTTAACCCACTTACGCCGATCTCATTGAGGGCTTCGCACACTTCGTCGAGCTTGAAGGGTTTGATGATGGCCTCGATTCTTTTCATGATACGTTCCTTTAATTCGGATATTTTGTTTCTAGGAAACCGGGATACGGTTGTGCCGCAGCTATGTTCTTGGGAACTGATTATACGAGGTTATGGGAACTTTAATCCCAGTTCATGGCCCATTTAGCCTATTAACAGCCCGCTAAAAGTCATCCCGGTATTTTGAAGTAATCGGGTAACGCCAATCCTTGCCAAAACCTCTCTGCGTGACGCGGACGCCCGGCGGAGACTGGCGGCGCTTATATTCATTCTGGCGGATAAGATGTACTACGCGGCACACATCGGCTTCGGCATAGTTCATCCCGATAATTTCCTGCAGCGACAGGTCATACTCCATATAAGCTTCGACAATGGCATCGAGCACATCGTAAGGCGGCAGACTGTCCTGGTCGGTCTGGTCAGAACGCAGCTCAGCCGAGGGCGCACGGCTGATCACGCGCTCCGGGATAACATGTCCTAATGCGTTGCGGTAATGGCAAAGCCGGTACACCATGGTTTTGCTGACATCCTTCAGCACCGCGAAGCCGCCTGCCATGTCGCCGTAAAGAGTACAGTAGCCTACTGCCATTTCAGATTTGTTGCCCGTGGTAAGAACGATGGCGCCATACTTGTTTGATAGGGCCATCATCTGGTTGCCGCGTATGCGTGCCTGCAGATTTTCCTCGGTGATGTCAGGGCGGTTTTGATGGGGCACTTCTGCGAATTCCCTGTCCAGCGTGTCCACGAATTTGTCAAAGACGGACCCGATGGGAAGTTCGCTGTAACGCACGCCCAATGTCCTGGCGATCGTGCGCGCATCCAATAAGCTTATGTCAGCGGTAAATTGCGACGGCATCATGACTGCCCGCACTTTATCGGCGCCCAATGCATCTACCGCAATCACCATTGTGAGCGCCGAATCCACGCCGCCTGAGAGCCCCAGCAGCACGCCGGGTATGCCATTCTTTCCAATATAATCCCTGAGGCCAAGGCACAACGCCTGGTAAACGCTTGCTTCCAGGGTTTGCGGCGGCGCGGCTGTTCCATGCAGGGGAGCGCCATTTCGCAGCTCGATCAGTGCCAGCGTTTCCCTGAACTCGTCAAATTGATGAGT
>JBOIGK010000755.1:0-3999 GCA_050742695.1 Advenella sp.
GAATGGCAAATGACCCTGAAAGCAGCGTCTTTACCCCGTTCATATGATTCTAACCTATTGATAAAAAAAAGAGGCTTTACAACCGGCTTAAAAACAAATTAAACCATTACCCGCCATTTCCGGGTAAGGGGCCGGTTTTGACTGCACCCGGGCGCGTTATGGCAACTGCAGCAAGTCATTGTCCCGGCATAAAAAGACCGGGGGCTCACAACAGCTAAATTGGGGCAAAAATCCGGTTTCCAAGCACTTTTCTGTAACTTTATTCCTGATACTGCAGGCCAAGGCTGACCAGCGCCCGCCGTCGCCGTCAAAGGTGCTTATTGCGACACCCACTGAACCACTGCATGGCGACCGCAACCGGCGGGAATACCCGCAGTTGCCGGTCTTGCCAGTTGCACTGGCAGGATCGGCAACTAGCTAGAACTGGCGATTATCAGGATGCTTTAGACCGCGCCCCAGCAAGAAAGTTTCCGAAGACTTGTCACGCGAAGCCTTGGGCTTGCGCTCTACTACCCGTTTGAAATGCTGTTTGAACATCTGTACGATTTGGGAAAATCCGCTGCCGTGAAATGCCTTGACGATAAGAACGCCATCGGGAGTCAGATGCTGCAGGGAAAACGCCATGGCCAGCTCGCAGACATGCTGAATCCGGGCAGAGTCGGCGGAACTGACACCAGACAGGTTTGGCGCCATATCCGACATGACCAGGTTGACCTGCTGCTCTCCAACCTTGTCGCTCAAGGCCGCGAGCACCGCATCGTCACGAAAATCGCCCTGGATGAACTCAACACCTGCAATAGGCTCCATCGGCAGCAGGTCCAGCGCAATGACGCGGCCCTGCAACAATCCGCCCTCGCCAACGAGTCTTTCGCGTGCAACCTGCGACCAACTGCCGGGGGTAGAGCCCAAGTCGACTATAATATCCCCTTTCCGCATCAGTTTTTCCGAATCCAGGATCTCAATCAGCTTAAACGCTGCCCGTGCCCGATAGCCCTGCTGCTTGGCCATTTTCACGTATGGGTCATTGATATGCTGATGTATCCATTCTTTCGAGAATTTCTTTTTGGCCATTGCCCTGATTACCTTATGCCTACCCTAGAATTGACATCAAAAGAGCGCAGCGAACTACGCGCTGCCGCCCATCCGCTGAAACCGGTAGTCCTGATCGGCGATCAGGGCCTCACGCCCGCGGTGTTGAAAGAAATTGACATGAACCTCACCGCGCATGGCCTGCTTAAGGCGCGCGTTGCCGGAGATGACCGCGCCGCGCGTATTGCCATGCTCGACACTATCTGTGATTCATTATCGTGTGCCGCTGTTGGTCACGTCGGCAAAACGCTTATTTTATATCGACACGGGTCACAAAACCGTCGTTGGGAACAAAAAGTCGAAGAACCCGTCGAACGCAGTCGCCGACTCCCCAATGAACCCCATACGCCGAAAAAACTACTGGCCGCAGGCAAGACCCTGAAAGACCGCAAGACACAACGCAAGGCAGCCCGAGGAAACGACGAGTTGGTCGGTACACCGGCACGCAAGCCGGCCCGGGCTCCTGCGGCGCGTCCCGGCGGCGCCGAGGCACATGGCATCCCCCGACGCGCGGGCAGCGCCCTGTCGCTGCGTGCCGGCCGTCGCACTACGGCGGCGCCTCGCACCGGCCGTCGCGGCGGCCGATAACCGCCTACCGTCAGACAAAAAAAGAAGCCGCAGGACTGTTTTCTGCGGCTTTTTTTGCTGCTATCGGTATATCAGCCTTGCTGAGAGACCGATTCCGGTTTGCGCCCTATGACACCGGGAAGGTTGCATAACAATATGCAGTTTACTTGTACTCAACAGAGACAATTTCAAACTCTTTCTCGCCGGACGGCACGGTAACGACAACGACATCGCCTTCGGCCTTGCCGATCAGCGCTTTGCCGACGGGGCTGGAAATGGAAATTCTGTTCAGGCGGATATCGGATTCAGCATCGCCGACGATCTGATAAGTCACGTGACTGCCGGAATTCAGGTCTTCAATGCCGACCGTTGCACCAAATACAATGCGCCCGTCAACATCCAGACTGGACGGCTCGATGATTTGCGCGTTGGACAGGAGACCTTCCAGTTCATTGACGCGGCCTTCGATGAACCCCTGGCGTTCCCGGGCAGCATCGTATTCTGCATTTTCCGACAGATCACCCTGCGCGCGTGCCTCAGCAATTGCCTGGATGACGCTGGGCCGCTCTACGCTGATCAAGCGGTGCAATTCTTCTTCTAAGCGCTTCGCACCTTGCGCTGTTAATGGAATACCTGCCATATCTGTCTCAAAAAAGTAAAAACGCCCCCATTGCACCAAGATGTGCCATGACGGTGAGCGTGCTGTTGTGTTATAGACTTGGCCAACGATGCCTGGCGCAAGCGCAAAAGAATGGAAAAAACAAAAATAAACCCCGGCACTGGTTAATTAGTGCCAGGGACATCGTTACGACATTGTCTCCAATTCCTGAACAAAATGCAAGCATTCGGGAAAATGTTGCTAAAGTCTTGAAAACAATTGAAAAAATTGCAGTTTTATATATTTTGTTCCTGGTCAAACGGGCTTTGGTCCGGTCCGGGCTCGGAACGTTGCCGCAAATTGAGCAAAGCATATAAAATGATGGCGCCAAAGGTAGCAGTTCCAATGCCTTCGAGCTTGAAAGCACCCAATTGCAGCGTAAAATTGCCGGCGCCCATCAGCAATGTGACCGCTGCCACGATCAGATTCCGGTTATCGCCAAAATCAACCTGGTTGACGACCCAGATACGGGCGCCGGCAATGGCAATCAGGCCGAAAACCACCATGGAAACGCCACCGAGCACGGGGCCGGGAATCGCATGGATCAGCGCGCCGAATTTGGGTGAAAAACCCAGGATGATGGCAATACATGCCGCCGCCACAAACACCAGAGTCGAATAAATACGGGTTACGGCCATGACGCCGATATTCTCTGCATAGGTTGTCACGCCAGTGCCGCCGACGGCGCCTGAAATCATGGTGGCAACCCCGTCGCCAACGAACGCGCGTCCCAGATACTGATCCAGGTTTTGCCCGGTCATGGCGCTAACGGCACGGATATGGCCCAGGTTTTCAGCAATCAGAATGACGGCAACCGGCACCATCACTGAAATGGCCGATACGGTAAACTCGGGGGCAACCAGCGTCGGCAAACCAAACCAGGCCGCGGCCTGCACGCCGGAAAAGTCAATTGGCGCGCCCAGACCGGCTACATTGGTCAGCAGCCAGTAAATGACGCAGGCGGCGATCAACCCCAGCAGAATCAGCAGGCGCTGTATCATGCCGCGCGTAAAAACGGCGACCCCGGCAACGCACAGTATGGTCATCAAGGCCATCAGCGCCTCGAAGGTGGAGCCCGAGCCCATCGCGCCCTTGGCGGCAATAGGCGCCAGATTCAGGCCGATCACTGCAACAATGGCGCCGGTAACCACAGGCGGCATCAGCCGTTCAATCCAGGCCGAACCATTGCCTCGGCTATTGGCGTACCAAACCAGCACCCCAACCAGCGCATACACCAAACCGCACACGATAATGGCGCCCAGCGCGACGCCGATGTTGGCGTTGGGGCCGCTGCCGGCATAACCCGTTACCGAAATGACGCCGCCGATGAAAGCGAAACTGGAACCCAGATAGCTGGGCACCCGGCCGGCGACGAAAAAGAAGAAGATCAACGTGCCGATGCCCGACATCAGCACGGCCAGGTTGGCATCGAAACCCATCAGCAAAGGGGCCAGCACGGTCGCACCAAACATGGCGACAACGTGTTGCGCACCCATTACCGCGGTCTGCGGCCAGGACAGACGCTCATCGGGTGCTACAATCTGATGATCCCGGGCCCGGTCAACCCGCCGCCAGATTGGAAAAAAAGGTCCACTCATTACTTTCCCCATTCAGATGTAAAGTCATATTTTGCTGGATATGCAGTGTACGACCTGACCGGTGCACAGAGCAAGCAAAACCGCGGC
>JBOIGK010000756.1:0-2726 GCA_050742695.1 Advenella sp.
GGATAGAACGGCCCACCCTATCGTTCCCTTGTTGCGTGCAATGAAAAAGGTATGTGACGATGAAACTGGTGAATTCATTCACTGGGGTGCGACGACCCAGGACATTATGGACACCGGCACCATTCTCCAGGTGAGAGATGGGCTGGATGAAATTGAAGATGCGTATCGTCAGTTGTACGAAAATGTTCGCACTTTGGCCCGGACATATCGGGATCAGGTCATGGTAGGTCGTAGCCACGGGCAGCATGCATTGCCCATTACTTTCGGATTCAAGGCTGCGGGCTGGGCTGAAGAGCTCAGGCGCAATTTTGCGCGGCTGAAACAAATGCGTGAGCGTGTGTTGGTCGGACAGTTTTCAGGAGCCGTAGGAACACTGGCTGCGTTGGGCGACCAAGGCTTGAATGTGCAGCGACGTCTTTTCGATGAGCTCGGACTGTCGTGTCCGAGCATAACCTGGCATACCTCAAGAGATAACATTGCTGAGCTGATCTGTGTGCTTGCCATCGCTTGCGGGACTGCCGGCAAGATTGCACATGAAATATTCAGCCTGCAGCAAACTGATATTGCAGAACTGGAAGAGCCATTTGCACCCGGTAAGGTTGGTAGCAGTACCATGCCCCACAAGCGAAATCCACCGATTTGCGAAGGCGTTATCGCGCTCACGCGTGTGGTGAGAACGACCGTGCCGCTGGCTATTGAAGCGATTGTGGCAGATCATGAGCGCGACAAAGTTGTCCTGCAAACAGAAAGAGAGTTTATAGGCAGGGTGTTCAATATGACCCATGCCGCGGTCAAAAAAATGATATTTGTGACCGGTGGACTGAGTGTGCGCACAGAGAATATGGAAAAGAATCTTTTTGCCCAGAACGGATTATTAATGTCGGAGGCGGTGATGATGGGATTGAGCGATACGCTCGGTCGGCAGCAGGCGCACGATATTGTGTACAGTATCTGCATGGACGTCTTCGAAAAGGGCGGATCATTGAAGGATGCATTGCTGCAGGATACCGATGTGTCGGCAAGGCTGACGGAGAGTGACATAGAGCGAATGCTGGAACCGCACGGTTACATTGGACATGCAGGAGACTTCGTGGACCAGGTCTTGGCAAATTCCCTGGAATAATTGCCGCATCATGTGCTGGACGGATGTGATATCCGATGATGATTTCGAATAACAGTAGGAGAAGCTGAGTAATGAGTATCAATAAACTCCAGACTACCGTAGAGGCGCTTAGCCGCATGGTAGAACACAAAGACCTGGCTGAAGCCCAGGTGCTCGCGGAGTCTGCCAGATTGATTGCCGAATTGATTAAAACTGATGATTGGTTGCCCGAAGAGATGGCGATGCCGCATCCGGATTATTACCGACAGTATTTATTGTATGGAGATCCACAAGACCGATTTTCGCTTGTCAGCTTTGTTTGGGGACCGGGGCAAAAGACGCCTGTCCATGACCATACCGTCTGGGGAGTGATCGGCATGCTGCGCGGTGCTGAAGTGGATCAACCCTTTCGTATAACCGATAAAGGACTGGAGCCGGCTGGACCCGAGACAACGCTGCAGCCGGGTCAGACGGCATGTGTTTCGCCGACCATTGGGGACATTCATCGTGTCAGCAACGCTTATGATGATCAGATCTCGATCAGCATCCATTTGTATGGTGGAAATATAGGTCGTATTGAACGCAGTGTGTATGATCCATCAGGACAAGCCAAGCGGTTCGTATCTGGGTACTCCAATGCGCTAACGCCCAATCTTTGGGCGCACAACAACTGACAATTGCCGATCATTCCTATATCGAGCAATACAAAACAGCCCCGATAGCGCCGTCTATGACAGTTGCTATCGGGGCTGTTTATCCAGCTGTTGTGACAATGGACTGATGCCACGCAACACATCAGCCGCACTATTTCATATGCTATTGTTCCTTGTGTGCGTCATCTGGCAGCGCATAGGCAATGATGTAGTCGCCACGGTCAGGAGACTGCCTGGCTCCGCCGGCATTGATCACAATGTACTGTTTGCCGGTTTTTGGAGAAGTGTACGACATGGGGCCGGACTGGCTGCCTACTGGCAGACGAGACTTCCAGATTTCCTTGCCGGTGGCCGAATCATAGGCGCGCAGGTAGAAGTCTTGCGTGCCCGCGAAGAACAACAGCCCGGCCTGGGTCGCCAGCGATGGGCCCAAGGTGGGCATACCGACAGGAATGGGCATCCCCATGCGAATGCCCAGTGGCCCCGTATCCTGGACGGTGCCGACCGGAACCTGCCAGACGATCTTGCGGGTTTTCAGGTCAATGGCGGTCATCGTGCCAAATGGCGGTTTCTGGCAAGGGATACCCAATTGCGATAGGAAGCGCTCGCGCATGGCGCCATAGGGCGTTCCGTCCTGGGGAACCACACCCATCTCGATGCCGCTGGCGCCCGCGCCCACTTTGTCGCGAGGGATCATGTAATTGGCCAGACCCAGCCTCATGTCGTTGACAAACATATAGTTGGTGGTCGGATCAACCGAGACGCCGCCCCAGTTCATGCCACCCAGCGAGCCGGGAAACTGCAGGGCGCGGTCTTCGCCGGGCGGTGTGTAGACACCATCGTGACGCATGCTCTTGAACTGAATCCGGCACAGCAGTTGGTCGAATGCAGTCGCACCCCACATATCGGATTCTTTTAGCGTCTGGTTGCCGATAGAAGGCATGCCCACGGAAAACGGCTGAGTGGCGGCG
>JBOIGK010000757.1:0-2516 GCA_050742695.1 Advenella sp.
ATCGCAATGGTGCTGTTGATGATTTTTCGTCCAGGTGGCCTTATCGGATCGTCCGGCAAACAGGCTAAATCATGACTGAAAATCCAGTGCTCTTGCGTATTTCAAACCTTCAGAAAAATTTCGGTGGCTTGAAGGTGACGCAGAATGTGTCGCTTGATATGCGAGCAGGTATTGTGACTACCCTGGTGGGGCCCAACGGCGCCGGAAAAACGACGTTATTCAATCTGATCACGGGGCATCTTGCCCCGACCGGCGGCGATATTCTGTGGCAGGGAGAGTCTCTTGTGGGGCTCCCGCACTGGAAAATAGCCCGCAATGGTATTGCAAGAACGTTTCAGGACCTGCGTTTGTTTGACCGGATGACGGTTGAAGAAAACGTATTGTCGGTAATGGAGCCCATCGCCTGGTTATGGCAACCAGGAGGGCGATCCGGGCACCAGCAACGAAAACAGAAGGTAAAGGATATTCTGGAAAAAACACGTCTTTCCCACAAGTCTGGTGTTCGGGCGCTGGATCTGTCCTACGCAGAAAGAAAATTTTTGAGTATGGCCAGGATTATGGCCGCAGATGCAAAAATATGGCTGCTCGATGAACCCGCTTCGGGACTGGATCGGGGCTCCTACTCTCATTTCCTTGATCTATTGCGCAGTGAAGTCAAAGGCGGCGTCACCGTTTGCATTATCGAGCACAATCTGGATATTGTTTACGGTATTTCTGATCGCATTGCCTTTCTGGATCAGGGCAAGCTGATGGCAGATGGAGAGCCTGAGGCCGTTCTGAAAGACCCCCATCTGACAGCAATTTACTTCGGAGACAGAGCAGAGTGACAGAGACGATGATAAAGACGATTGACTTGACCGTAGGTTACGGCGGTCGACCGGTTCTTGAACATTTTAACTTTGAACTGCGCAAGAACGAGGTTCTTTGCCTGATTGGGCATAACGGTGCCGGAAAATCCACATTGATCAAATCGCTGTACGGACTGATACCGCGGCAACATGGAGAGATTTTCATTGGTGAAGAAAAATCCGATCGCATCGAACCCAGGTTGTTGACAGACAAAGGTATTTCTCTGGTACCGGAAGGCCGCGGGATCTTTCCGGGCCTCACGGTCCAGGAGATCATGAAAATGGGCATGTGGGCTGCCGGTATCGCCAAGGGGCAACGCGCCGACCGTCTTGAATGGGTCATGTCAATTTTGCCAGCGCTAAAAAATTTCTATCATCAAAGGGCAGGCACCTTGTCTGGAGGGCAACAGCAAATTGTATCCATTGGCAGGGCGATGCTTTCCCGGCCTCATTGTCTGCTGATGGATGAGCCCTCAATCGGGCTTGCCCCCAAGCTGTTTCAGGACTTATTGCAACCGATCCGCGAACTGCAGCTTTCAACCGGTATGTCCATTTTGCTCGTTGAGCAAAATGTCAGAGAAGCGCTGAAAATATCCGATCGGGTGCTGGTAATGAAGGCGGGAGCCATCATCCAGGAGTCATTGCCGCAGGATCTATCTGACAACGCAAAACTGATGGAGCTCTATTGAGATGCAAGCGCGCACTATTGTTGATCTGCTGGAACATCATCGGCGCAAGTTTCCGGATCAGATCGCTTTTATCGACGGTAATCAAAGATATACCTATGCGCAATTTGGTGATCTGTGCGATCGCGCCGCCTATTGGTTGCAAAAGCAGGGTATCGGACAGGGTGATCGGGTAGCGGTTTGGCTGGTCAATCGCATGGAATGGCTGGCGTTGCTGTTCGGACTGAGCGCGCTGGGCGCGACGCTGGTAACGGTCAATACCCGGTATCGCTCGCATGAGGTGTCTCACATCTTGGAAAAATCCGAAGCCAGCATGCTGATTCTGGAGCCGGACTTCAGAAAAATCGACTTTATGTCCATCCTCAGGCAGGTGAATGAAGAGAGCCTGAAACACCTGAAGTCGATTGTATTTGTGAATCCTTCAGGTGAGGTGACCGATTGTTTGTTGAACAAGCCGGTGTCTGCCTTGGCGCTAGAGGCGCTACCTGATAATTTTTCAGTCCCACGCAATGACGCAGCGCACGCGTTGTGCATTCTGTTTACGACATCGGGAACCACCAGTGCGCCCAAACTTGTCATGCATACACAACGCACCATATCGGCGCATAGCCAACATGTGGCTCGGGCCTACCGGTTAGAGCAAGCGGATGTGATATTACTGGCCGCGCTGCCGTTTTGTGGTGTATTCGGTTTTAATGCGGTGTTCGGCTGCTTCGCAGCAGGACAGCCGGTTGTGCTGATGGACACGTTTGATGCGGCACAGGCGAACATATTGATTAATGAGCATCAGGTTACTCATTTATTCGGCAGCGATGAAATGTTCAGCCGGATGCTGGAACACACCCATAGCCCGGTACCGTTTCCGTCGGCGCGAGTGTTCGGCTTTGCTGCGTTTCATGCAGGGTTCGATCGCTTCGGTAAAAAGGCGTGGGATAGAAAAATACCGATGTATGGCCTGTACGGATCCAGCGAGGTTCAGGCG
>JBOIGK010000758.1:0-2642 GCA_050742695.1 Advenella sp.
TTGCAGACGCAGGCTGGCGATATGACGGCAGACGCCTATGTCATTGCCAATGGTATTGGCGCGCAGGCATTGGCCCGCCAGGCGGGCTTCAATCCCTATATTTACCCGCTCAAGGGATACAGCCTCACCTACGAATTGACTGCACAAAGCGAGGCGCCCCGCGTCAGTGTCAGCGACGTGCACAACAAAGTCGTATATGCGCGCCTGGGTAACCGCTTGCGCGTTGCCGGCATGGTGGACATAGGCGACGGCTCGAACAGCATTCATCCCAGGCGCATCGCCAGTCTCAAGCAGGCGGTCGAGCACTATTTGCCGGCGCTACGCCCGGCTGATGAACCCGTGGCATGGGCGGGGTTGCGCCCGGCGCGCCCGGACAGCAAGCCCTTGATTGGCCAGACGCCGCTGCGAAACCTCTGGATCAATGCAGGCCAGGGCGCGCTTGGCTTTACGCTTGCCGCAGGCAGCGCCGCCTTGCTTGCGGATCGGCTTTCAGTCGTTCCCACAACCATTGCCGACAACCTTTTTGCTCCTTAATGCAGGATGCAGTAGCACGTGTACTGGCTACAGTTGACCATGCGTCAAGTGCGCCAGCCCCTTATATCGAGTACAGGAGAAATACCATGATGCACAAGGCCAAGCAATTGACCGCTTTGAGGAATATGGCACTGGGTATGGCACTGGCTGCCGCCTTGTCGTGCGTGCCGGCCGTTCAGGCACAAACCGTCACTGCAGTGATGCAATCAGGACTGCGTGTCATGGATCCGGTCATCAGTACCGCATTCATGACACGCGACCATGGCTACATGATTTACGACACATTGTTGGGAACTGACTCCAGCTTCAAGATCCAGCCGCAGATGGCCGACTGGAAGGCATCTGCCGATGGCAAAACCTACACCTTTACCTTGCGCGAGGGGCTCAAATGGCACGACGGCGCGCCGGTTACTTCAGAGGACTGTGTCGCTTCCATCAAGCGCTGGGCCGAAAAGGACTCGACCGGCCAGGTATTGATGACGATGGTGGCCGATATCAAGGTGATCGACAGCAAAGTATTTGAAATCAGCCTGAAGGAACCCACCACGTTATTGCTAGCGGGCCTGGGCAAGCTCAGTTCGCGGCCTGCGTTCATGATGCCCAAACGCATTGCCGAAACACCGTCTTCCAAGCCGATTACCGAATACATTGGGTCAGGACCGTTCAAGTTTGTCCAGTCCGAGTTCAGGCCCGGGCTGCGGGTCGTATACGAGCGTAATAATGACTATGTGCCGCGCAGCGAGCCAGCCAGCTGGACGGCCGGCGGCAAGGTGGTCAATGTTGAGCGTGTGCAATGGGTCGCCATGCCGGACCAGATGACACCGATCAATGCATTGATGAATGACGAAATTGATTTTATCCAGCAAGTACCATTTGATTTGCTGCCCATGGTTCAGGATCAGGAAAATATCAAGGTTGAGGTGCTGGACAAGCTGGGCGCCTGGACGTACTTCCGGTTCAATCACTTGCATGCGCCATTCAATAACCGGCTGATCCGCCAGGCCGCGATGTACGCGGTAGGGCAGGAAAATGTCCTTAAGGCCCTGGTGGGCAATCCGGAATACTACAAACCGTGCGCGGCTGTTTTCGGATGTGGTAACCCATATGAGAATGACTATGGCAAAGAGATGGTTGTGCCGGCCAACATAGAAAAAGCAAAGGCGCTGCTCAAGCAGGCCAATTACGATGGCACGCCGGTGGTGATTTTGCAGCCGACGGATATTGCCATGTTGTCTGCGCAACCGGTCGTGATCGGCGACGCATTGCGCAAGGCCGGTTTCAAGGTTGAGATGAAGACCATGGACTGGCAGACGGTCGCGACTCAGCAAAGCAATCAGAAATCGCCGGCCGAAGGCGGATGGAGCATATTTTCCACATACAGCATTCTGGCCACCAGCGGTGACCCGTTCGGTAATACGACGATTGCCTCAAACGGGAAAAAAGCCTGGGCCGGTTGGCCGGATGTGCCGCAAATCGAATCGTTGCGGCTTGAATTTGCAAGAGCCAAAGATGATGCTGAGCGCAAGAAGATTACCGCCCAACTGCAAAAGCTGGTGATAGACGAAGGCGTGGTTGCGCCACTGGGACAATTTCTCATCCCCGCCGCTTACAGTACCAAGCTGTCCAATGTATTGCCTTCGCCGGTCACCGTGTTCTGGAACCTGAAAAAGTCGGATAAGTGAGTCAGCCATGATTACCTACATCGCCCGTCGGCTTCTGGCCACACTACCGGTCATCGTGATGGTTGCCATTGTCATCTTCGCCATTCTTCGTCTGACACCGGGAGACCCTGCCGCCATCATCGCGGGAGACGATGCAACTGCTGCTCAACTTGAGCAGATCCGCCAGACCATGGGCCTGGATCAGCCGATTTATACGCAATTTTTCGTCTGGGTCGGACGACTGCTGCAGGGCGACCTTGGCGTCTCGCTATTGTCGGGCACGCCGGTGCTGCAGATGATTGCCGGGCGCATGGGGCCAACGCTGGCGCTGGCCGTGTCAACCATCGTGCTGACGGTGATTATTGCCATCCCGTTGGGGGTCATTGCTGCATGGCGGCAAGGCAAACTGCTGGATCGCCTGATCATGAGCCTGTCTGTGCTGGGGTT
>JBOIGK010000759.1:0-3701 GCA_050742695.1 Advenella sp.
TGGCATCCCGATGCAGTGACTGGGGCTTGTGCCCGCGCGTGCTCAACTGCCGGGCAAGATGCCGGGACACTTTTCCTGAACCACCAACAATAAAAACATTTGTCATATTCTCTCCTTGTATGTGCCACTCCGGCAAAGCAACGACGGTGTACGCTGTACCAGCCAGTCACAACACGGGTAACGTTGTCACGCAGACATGAGCGTACCAGCGCTGCCACATGCAATCCACGCTTGTCTGCGCTTATCTGACCGTTTTGAATACCTGACCGTTATTGTCTACGATACCCCACCAGCGCAGGGTTTTTTGTAAATGGCTTCTGACCGCCTGCACCGCCTTTTCCGGAGCGCCGGTCTGAATATGATCGATGATTTGCAAATGTTCGGTCATGGCCGGAATGATTCTTTCAGGCAAGGGACGGCGCGAGTGCTGCATGACACTCAGGCGGTAACGATTTTCTTCATAGACCGCCAGTGCAACCGGGTTATTCAATGCCCCGGTAAGCCAGGCATGCAGCGACCAGTCCACCTCCATGGCTTTGATCTGTAATTGAGCTGATATTGCGCCTTCCGAAGCCTGTTCCAGCACGCGTTCATGTTCCTGGCGCAAGTGCGCCAATTCACGATCCGGCGCTTGCTGCGCCAACAGACGGGCGCCTTCCTGGTCAAACAGATAACGCAGGTGAAAACCGGCATGCAGCGCCTCGGCGGTGGTCTCCAGGATCAACACGCCCCGCTGGGGCAAAATTGACACCAACCCGGCGGCGGCGGCTCGCTTTACCGCTTCCCGCACGGGAGCCAGCGGCAGGCCGGTCACCTCAACCAGTTCTGATATCGAAATCATCTGGCCTGAGCGTATTTGACCGCAAGCGAGCAAATCCCGAAAGGCTTCAAAAGCCTGTTGCGCCAAAGACTGGTCCGAAGAGCGGGTGGGAGTTCGCATGGTAAGAGAGACGCCTTTTAGGGTTTTCACGACTATCGCATATTATGTCATTCTAATTATAGTTGAAATGTTATCTGACATTTCAGATGGCATTTCACAAATCACCAACAGGCTGGCGCACTCAACGGTGCTCCCGGGGAGTGGATTTAAAATGCGTATTATTTATCGAAGTCTCTTTTGCCAGGTGGTTGTGGCGTTGATTCTTGGCGCGATTATCGGCGTGTTCTGGCCGCATTTTGGCGAGCAGCTCAAACCGCTGGGCGATGGCTTTATCAAGCTGATCAAAATGATTATTGCGCCTTTGGTATTTTGCGTGGTGGTGCACGGTATCTGCGGCAGCAGCGATCTGAAGAAAGTTGGCCGGGTGGGCGCCAAGGCCCTGCTGTATTTTGAGATCGTCACCACCTTTGCGCTGGCGCTGGGCATTGGCCTGGCTTATCTGTTCAAGCCCGGCCACGGCATGAACGTGGACACATCCTCGCTGGATGCCAGCGCACTGGCGCCCTATGCGACCCAGGCAGAGCATGCAACAGATACGGTCAGCTTCCTGATGCGAGTCATCCCCAAAACCTTTACCGATGCATTTGCCTCCGGCGATATTCTGCAGGTGCTGCTCATTGCCATTCTGTTCGGGGCGGCAGTAGCCGTGATGGGAGAACGCGGGCGACCGGTTGCGGCGCTGGTGAGCCAGTTGTCCCATGTATTTTTCAAGATCATCGGTTTTATCGTGCGCCTGGCGCCACTGGGTGTATTGGGGGCAGTCGCGTTTACCGTCGGCAAATATGGCGTCGGTACGCTGGGCCAGTTGAGCATGCTGGTAGTCCTGTTTTATGTCACCTGCGCGATATTCGTGGTGGTCATCCTGGGCCTCATTTTGCGACTTGCCGGTTTCAATATTTTCAAACTGCTTGCCTATTTGCGCGAAGAATTGCTGGTAGTGCTGGGTACGGCCTCGTCAGATGCCGTGTTGCCCCAGGTCATGCATAAACTGGAGCGTATGGGCGTAAAGAACTCCACTGTGGGGTTGGTGATACCTACCGGCTACTCGTTCAATCTTGATGGATTCTCCATTTATCTGACCCTGGCTGCAGTTTTCATCGCACAGGCGACCAATACGGCCTTGTCATTTACCGATTTGATCACGATCCTGGCCATTTCAATGCTGACATCCAAAGGCGCACACGGCGTGCCCGGCTCGGCCATCGTGATCCTGGCTGCAACCTTGAGCGCCATTCCGGCGATTCCCGCTATCGGGCTGGTATTGGTGCTGTCGGTTGACTGGTTCATGGGCATCGCCCGCGCCCTGACCAACCTGATCGGCAACTGTGTAGGCACGATCGTTATCGGTGCCTGGGAAGGCGATATTGACCGGCAACA
Organism: Advenella sp.; assembly: GCA_050742695.1. GTDB lineage: Bacteria > Pseudomonadota > Gammaproteobacteria > Burkholderiales > Burkholderiaceae_B > Advenella. The sequence goes on from JBOIGK010000759.1 coordinate 2,318, forward strand.
GGCCCATAATACGCTCAACGGCCAGACCGGAACAAACGAGGATTAGAGGTAGCAACAAGCATGACACTCAGAAGTTTGACGATAGAGCCGCTGACCCGCAGTGCCTTCGCGCCCTTTGGCCAGGTGATCGAGGTCAGCGATGCGGCCCAGCACTTTACGATCAACGAGGGCAACACCGAGCGTTATCACGATCTGGCCCATATTGAGCCAGGCCCGCAGGGCAAGGCAATCGTGTCGATTTTCCGTGGCTTGCCACGCACCCTACCCTTCGAGATCACCATGATGGAGCGTCATCCGCTGGCCAGTCAGGCCTTTATCCCGCTGTCTTCGCGTCCCTATCTGGTCGCAGTTGCCGCCGCTGGTGAGGCGCCGACCATCGGGCAGGTGCACGTGTTTTTATGCCAGGGCCAGCAAGGCGTGAACTACGCTGCAGGCGTCTGGCATCACCCACTACTGGCGCTGAATGCGATCTCGGACTTTCTGGTCATCGACCGCAGCGGACCAGGACACAATTGTGATATTGCCATGCTCACACCGGGCGGTCTGATCAGCCCGCTCCCCTGAACGCGGTGTCCCGCTGCCTAGCCCCCTCTCTGCTCTTAACTGACATTACACGAGGACCTTTTCCCATGTCAAAGACTCCCTACTACGCCCCCCATGGCGGTCATCCGGCCCAGACCGAGTTGCTGACCGACAGGGCCATGTTTACCGAAGCCTATGCCGTCATTCCCAAAGGCGTCATGCGCGATATCGTCACCAGCTATCTGCCCTTTTGGGACAAAACCCGGCTATGGGTGCTGGCACGCCCCCTTTCGGGTTTCGCAGAAACCTTTTCCCAATATATTGTTGAAGTTGCTCCCGGCGGCGGCAGCAGCCATCCCGAACAGGACCCCCAGGCCGAAGCGGTGCTCTTCGTGGTAGAAGGCCAACTCTCGCTCACCCTGGCCGGCGCCGAACACACCCTGACCCCGGGCGGCTATGCCTTCATTCCCCCGGCATCGGACTGGGCCGTGCGCAACAGCACCGATACACACGCCCGTTTTCACTGGATTCGCAAGCGCTACCAGGCCGTCGAAGGCATTGCCTACCCGTCCGCCTTTGTCACCAATGAGCAACAGCTCGCCCCCGTGGCCATGCCGGACACCGAAGGACGCTGGGCCACCACGCGCTTCGTGGACCCCACCGACATGAGCCATGATATGCATGTCAATATCGTGACCTTCCTGCCCGGTGGCGTGATCCCCTTTGCCGAAACGCATGTCATGGAACACGGCCTGTATGTGCTCGAAGGCAAGGCCGTTTATCGCCTGAACCAGGACTGGGTCGAGGTCCAAGCGGGCGACTTCATGTGGCTGCGCGCCTTCTGCCCACAGGCCTGCTACGC
>JBOIGK010000760.1:0-2743 GCA_050742695.1 Advenella sp.
GCTATTGGCGAGAAACATGGCAGAGCCAAGACCGGCACTGACTGCGAAAAAAGCGGCGGCAGTTTTGCTTCTCAATAATGTGTTACTCATATATGAAACTCCTTTCTTTAACGGCGACAGGCAAAAAAGATACCTGTAAATGCCCGTTGCGACAGGTTTGTGGTGAACGACAGGCTCCTGCAGCACCAAATCGACTGTTTATACTAACACCATTCAATCGGCTATTTCATTTGGAATAATGAGGAGATGTAACGTTTTGATTCGCTGCAAAAGCAGGCGTGGCGGGCCCGTTTGCCTGTTTCATCAGCAATCTGCTCCTGTTACTGTGCAGGCCATCAGCGCGCGCCACTTCCCTTGCCATGCAGGCACGGTTAACGGGATTTATTGGCTTTTTCGCTATACTCAATCCAGAAGTCTGCATTGTCTACACCAGCTACCCGAGGGTCAAATATGGGGTCCAGGCCGGCTTTTTTCTGACGATCATAATCCTTGAGCACCTTGATTGCCGGTTTGCTTAACAGGACAATGGCTACAAAGTTCAGGTAGCACATGCTGCCAAAACCGATATCACCCAGGCCCCACATCAGGCTGACCGACTGAACGCTGCCCAAATAAACGACAACGAGAAACACAATTTTCAATACGAATTTCAATATGGGATAGCGCAGTTTACTGTCCAGGTACACCATGGTGGTTTCTGCGATGTAGTAGTAAGCCATCAGCGTGGTAAAGGCAAACAGGAAGATCGCAATGGCGACAAAACCGCTGCCATAATCAGCAAATACGGTGGATACTGCCGCCTGGGTATACGCAGTGCCGGCAACCAGTCCTGGTACATGTTCAACCAGCGGTGACGCCGCGCCAGGCGGGATGACGTTGTATGACTCCGTAATCAGGATCATCAATGCTGTAGCGGTGCATACGATGACCGTGTCGATATAGACTGAAAAGCCCTGTACCAGTCCTTGTTTGGCCGGATGCGAGACTTCCGCAGCAGCCGAGCTGAAGGTGGCTTCACCTGCGCCGGCGACGTTGGAAAATACCGCCCGGCGTACACCCCATGCAATGGCGGTTCCGACAATGCCGCCGAAAACGGCATCGGCACCAAAAGCGCTGGTGACAATAAGGTGCAGCAGTGCGGGAATTTTTTCGACGTTCGCACCCAGAATGATTACCATCAATATGACATAGGCAATCGCCATGACCGGTACGACCTTATCGGCGACCCGGGCAATACGCTTGATACCTCCGAAGATGATCAGGCCGAGTAACGCAGTCACAATGACACCTGTGATGTACGAAGGCAGTCCGAAGGCGGTGGAAAAGGACTCGGCAATAGTGTTGGCCTGGATGCCAGGCACCAGCACGCCATAGGAAAGGCAAATGACCGTCGCTGCTACGACTGCGAAGGCCTTGAGCCCCAGGCCCTTTTCGATATAGTAGGGTGAGCCGCCGCGATACTGGTCGTCTGCGCGCTCCTTGTACACTTGCGCCAGGGTCGATTCAATAAAAGCACTGGCGCCGCCCAGCAATGCCATCACGATCATCCAGAACACGGCGCCTGGTCCGCCTGCCGCAATGGCAGTGGCCACCCCGGCAATATTGCCCACACCGACGCGGCCCGATAGCGCCATGCAAAATGCCTGAAAGGAAGAGATGCCATCGGCAGATTCCTTGCGTTCGCGCAATAACCGAATCATTTCGAAAAAATATCTGAATTGGACTGCGCGGGTGATGATGGTAAAGTAAAGACCCACACCCAATGCCAGATACACGAGGGTGTCTCCCCAGATATACCCGACCAGGGTATTGACGAGTTGCTCCATAATTGACTTCTCCTTTGCAAGCGTTCGTGGCACGTTCTGCCAGCGTAGTTTTTGTAATCAAGCGGGTAAAAAAAGGCAGACCGGACGTACCGGTTTGCCTTGTCGTACGGTCAGTTCACATACCAGATGGTTTTGGTTTGCAAATACTGGTCAAGCGCCTCCACACCCTTGTCCCGACCACCGAAACCGGACTGCTTATAGCCGCCAAAAGGCGTTGCAATGCTGCCTTCCGAGAAGCCGTTAACCGACACCGTACCGGCCTTGATGGCCCGGGCCATGTGATGGGCGCGGTTCAGGCTGCGTGTGTAAAAAGAGGCGGCCAGTCCGTAGCTGGAGTTGTTGGCAAGCTCAATGGCCTGCTGGTCCGTGCTGAAACTGGTCACTGCCAGCAACGGGCCAAATACTTCCTCCTGGAATAGGGGCATTTCAGGTGTGATATTGTCGAAAATGGTCGGTTCGATATACCATCCACTTCCCTGGTCTTGGTAAATACTGCCGCCTGCAGCCAGCGTGCCTCCCTGGGCCAGCGTCTTCTCCAGATAAGCTTTGACCTTATCGAAATGAGCCTGTTCGATCAGTGGTCCAATGGCAACGGTCGCATCGCGCGGATCGCCCACTTTCCAGTCGGCCAGTCCCGCCTTGAGTCGGGCCAGCAGTGCATCTTTAATGGAGGCGTGCACAATCAGCCGGGATCCACAACTGCAATTTTCACTCATGTTCCAGAATGCAGCAGCCAGGATGGAGGGTACGGCGGCGTCCAGATCGGCATCTTCGAAAACAATCTGCGGGCTTTTGCCACCGCACTCGAGCACGATTTCCTTCAAATTGCTTTGGGCTGAATAGTGCAGAAAATAGCGACCCACTTCAGTGGAGCCGGTAAAGGAGACCATATCGACGTCATCATGCCGACCCAGTGC
>JBOIGK010000761.1:0-8584 GCA_050742695.1 Advenella sp.
CATTTCAGGTAAAATTCAGGGAACTGTCAGATTAAATTGCAGTCTGATGTATACTGAAATTAATGAAAATTGACTTGTTATTGGAGAGACCATGACTGACTTGCGCCAGACTCTACCTCAGGAAGGCTATGCACCCGGCCAGGTGGTGCGCAATCGTGTATTGCGCAATACTTACTGGTTGCTTGCTGCTTCCCTTATCCCCACCGTACTGGGCGCAGCCCTCGCGTTGCAACTGAATCTGAACGCGATACTCGCTCCGGGCATATCCACCATTGTCTTTCTGGTGGGCGCCTTCGGCCTGATGTTCGCCATTGAGAAAAACAAGAACAGTTCGCTGGGCGTTGGCCTGCTGCTGCTCTTCACATTTTTCATGGGCATGATGCTGTCACGCCTGATCGGTCACGTGCTCGATTTCCGTAACGGCGCGCAATTGATCATGCTCGCCTTCGGCGGTACCGCAATCATCTTTGGTGCGATGGCGACCATTGCCACAACCAGCAAACGCGACTTCACCGGTATGCAGAAAACGCTGTTCATTGGCGCGATCGTACTGCTGTTGGCAGCCGTAGCCAATATCTTCCTGCAAATCCCGGCGCTGGTCCTGACTATTTCCATCCTGGCCGTGGTGATCTTCTCGGCCTTCATGCTGGTTGATGTGCAGCGCGTAGTCAATGGCGGCGAAACCAACTATATTTCGGCAGCGCTGGCCATTTACCTGGACATCTATAACGTGTTCGCCAATCTGCTGGCCCTGCTGGGTATATTCGGCGGCAGCCGCGAGTAAACGCCAGGCCTGCGATCTGCAAGGCGCAGGTATTGCACATCGATCAAGGCCGCTCCCGGGTTACCGGGCAAAGCAACAACAACCGCTACCACGCGCAGCCGTGATAGCGGTTTTTTCTTACCTGTCAAAATTTACTTGTGCAGTGAGACGCTCTTTGTTTGCATTCTTTCATGTAAGGCAGGCATTGCGGGTTGCCTTGAGGAGTCGCCTGAACATTTTAATCAAGTCTAGCCAGCTTAACAATTATTAACATTCTAGCCCCGGCATCCAATCAGCTTATCGACAGACAACGATAATTGCGTACAAACGGAGTTGATATTAGCCCCTTTTGCGCGGCTGCCTATTGGCCGACAAAGCCCACAAAATTGTAATTTTCGCCCTGTTTTCAGGGATTTAAGGGTAATTATCTAGTGACGGCTGTCAATAACCTGACTAGACTTGAACGTTGACTCGTCCGCAACGATTTCAAATCAATAAACAGAATACAGGAACCAAATGTTACACACACTGAAAAATGCCCGCCTGTTCAGCCATATTGCGCTGGCCTTCGCCATGTCTGCAGGCACCGCCATGGCTGCCGATTATCCCGACCATCCCGTCTCCATGATCATTCCGTTTACCGCGGGTGGCCCAACAGATAACGTCGCCCGTTCTCTGGGTGAAGCAATGCAAAAATCCCTCGGGCAAACGGTTGTGATCGAAAACAAGGCCGGTGCCGGCGGCACGATCGGTACCACGCAGGTCGCCAACGCTAAACCTGACGGTTACGACATCCTGCTCATGCACATTGGCTTTTCTACAGCGCCATCTTTGTATAAGCGACTCGGTTACGATCCGGAAAAAAGCTTCCGTCCTGTTGGCCTGGTGGTCGACGTACCGATGACACTGGTGGCCCGCGCCGATTTTCCGGCAAACAATATGAAAGAACTGGTTGAGTATCTGAAAGCCAATCAGGATAAAGTCACCCTGGCTAACGCGGGTGTAGGCGCTGCCAGCCATCTTTGCGGCACCATGTTGATGGACGCCCTTGGCGTAAAACTGCTGACCGTGCCATATAAGGGCGCCGGTCCGGCAATGAATGACCTGCTGGGCAAACAGGTTGATCTGTTGTGCGACCAGACCACCAACACCACCCAGCATATCAAGGCCAAAACAGTCAAGGCTTATGCCATTACCAGCGAAAAACGCAATGCCCAGTTGCCTGATCTGCCAACCATGCAGGAAGAAGGCTTCAAGGACTTCAACGTTGGTATCTGGCACGGTATGTGGGTACCCGCAAAAACACCGGATAACGTTGTTGCCAAATTGCAGTCTGCACTGAAAGAGGGATTGGCCAGCCCGAAATTCAAGGAACGCATGGATGCACTGGGCGCCACGATTCTGACAGAACAGGCAACCCCGGAAGCGTTGGACGCCAAAGTCAAAGAGCAAATACCCGTCTGGGCTGAGCTCTTCAAGAAAGCAGGCGTCAAGCCTCAATAATGGTGCCACGCAAGCTGGCCTGATGCACACGCGACCCAGCGCGTTGCACGGCAGGCCGGTGCGATTGCACTGTAGAAGCGGGATCTGCCCTGCTTCGCACAAAGCCGGAGTTTAATCTCCGGCTTTTTTATTTACAAGCGCGCTTGCGAACTGATGTGCTCGCGATACCCTTCCAGGTAGCGTCATGGTTCACGGCAAAAGCAGCCATAACGTCGCGTAATATAACGGCCTGATCCGATCATCACAGCCGGACAATAGCCCTTATGGGAGCCCGCTCACATCCAGGCTCTTCGGATACTGGACGGAGAATTTCAGAAGCACTGCGCGCTCCTCTCCGGCTTCCAGGGACAGCTTCTGTTCATACCGGCCATCACCCTTGAGCGCAATGCCACTACCGGTGGGTTCGAGCCGCTTGATATCAATTTTTTCATCACCCGAGACCGGAAACCGGTCGTGCAATATCAATTGAACCGGCTGCTTACGGTTATTACGAATGATGGTTTTGTACTCGTAAGTCAGGCGGGCGCCACTACCGGTCAGACCAGTGGATTCCGTAAAACGCTGCAGTGGTTCGCGCTTGACCGAAATGGCCTGATCCACGCCCATTGCCAGTTCCAGCTGCTCTTTGGGGAAAACGGTTGCCATGTCGGATGCAGCAATAAATTCATTATCAAAAAAAGCGTTGACGTTGCCGGCCAGCAAAGGATAGTCTTTTCCGTTATTGATTTTGACGGTGGCAAATACGGCAGGCGCTTCGGATGGGACTAGTTCATAGGATAGCTCGGCCGTTTCCGTCAATGTGGTCAAGGGCATACGCTGTTGCTGGCCGCCTGTTTTAACCGTCTGCTTGCCGGGCACCTCGAAGGTGGTGTTGGTTGCACTTGTCTGGCTATTTGCCGACACGTAGCTTGCAGCATCGGCCATCTCCATCGCAGGCGCTGCACCGGCTGCTAATGAGGATTGACGGGCGCTCATACGTGGCACAGGGGCCGGTGCTGGCGGCGCTGCGACCTCCAACCGCCACGGCTGCAACTGTGGCAATGAAACACCAGTTACCGGCTGCGCGGTAGACAGGGTAATGACCACATTCGACCAGTCTTCGGACGTATCCTGGCTGATCTGGCCAAAGTAATTCAAGGAGAGTTTTCCGGTAGTCGAATCGTATCTTGCATCATAGACCGGTAACCAGGCAGCGTCGGCGACCACATAACTCAGAACACTGTTGATGGTTGTCGGTTTGTCAGCGCGCAGCGTCACCACGACTTTGCGCGTTTCGTTGTCAGCGCTTTGCGCCAGTTGCTCTTTGCGCTGCGTCAGCACGTTGAGGCGAGCCAGCAACTGCTCCTTTTCCTGCAGATGGTCCCGCCGCGTTTGCATGGCCTTGACCAGGTGCTCACCGGTAAATGACATCAGGCCAACAAAGGCCTCCTGCGACAGCGGCGGCACATCCCTGATCTGCACGCTGTGCCCGTTCTGATAGTTACGGATGAAACTGATCTGGTTGTCGTCTACCTTGATCTGGTCCTCCAGCCGGGCAATCTGCTGCGCCAGTGCATCAATCTGGCCGGCCACGTCATTGATCCCGGCAGATCCGCTCGCCTGGCGGACATCCGGCGTACTGGAAACATGCAGAATCTGCACGCCAGCGCCTGCCGCATTGGCATTGAACTGCAGCGAGTTTTCCTCCATGTCTGCCGGCAGATTGGCAAAAACCAGTTCATGTTCGCCGGCCGGAATGTGCTGGCTTGCCACACGATAAACCAGCGCGCGATCCGGGTATACCGTCACTTTCTCGATATGGGAGTCAGCATTGAGTGTGTCGGCAAACGCGAGCGGCAGATGCAGCGCGAGCAGCAAGGTGCCGGCAACGATCCGCTTGCGCAATCGGTCAACCGGACGGCCTGCTTGGCCGGTGCTACGCTCGCGCGGGCGGTTACACTGAAAAGGTTGTACGCTCATAAATGCTCTCCCGAAGTCTTATCTGGAATGATAACCGAGGTTAATGCCAATCGCGGTCAAGCCGTGGCCAAATCGCGTACGTAATTGTGGGTCATCATCCCTTTGTGCAGTCGGCAATAGGCAGGGTTTACAGGCTATTGCTGATTCAATATGTCGTCGCGGACAATACGCGAAAGCGGGCGTCATTCAAGGTCGGGAGCTGCGGGCGAGTATGGGAGAATGGGAAGAGCGAGGAATCGGGAGAACGAGAGCCGGACAATGGACTGGAGGGCCACAGCAGGAAAAAAGAAGGGAGAAAAAAGAAAGGAAAACGTAGAGATCTTGTACCACGGCTCGCGGCACAACATCATGTGGCCGGTGGTGATGTGATTGTCCTGATCGACGCGGCCAGGGCTTAATACTGTTTAAGCGACAACAATACGTTTCGCGTCATCAGCGGTCTTTTTTCAAGATGTTCGTCAATGCGTTCGCGCAGCATGCGGCGCAAGCCGGGTTCGGCTGCCGGCTCGTCAAAATCAGGACGCTCGCCCGGGACGCCATAGCCGGTTTCCTGCAACAAGGTCCATTCAAACCGGCGTAACGATCCCGAAGCGCGTTCACCAATGGCAAGTTGCTGCAATGCCTCATAGTAGGCGTCAAACAACTGGGGATGCGCGTCTTCACCGGGCAGCATACGAATCAACAGCTCGTTCATATACCAGGCCGACATCAGGGATTTGCCGGTCAGGCCATGCAGGCCGGCCAGCTCGGCGCGGGTGAGTGTTTTGACCTCACCCTGGCCCAACCAGGACACCAGCAATGGCTCGAATGCCGAGAGGACTGGACGCAGCACCGAATACGGTCGCTTGGCGCCTTTGGCGACCACGGTCACGACGCCGTAATCGCGTGCAAACAACCGGGCAATCAGCGAGGACTCGCTCCAGGCAGTGGCCTGCAGCAGATAGGCGCTGGCGTCCTGTACTCGGCTGCCACGCTTACTCATAGCCCAGATCGCGCAGGGCACTTTCCTTTTCCGACCAGCCTTTGCGCACTTTGATGTAAATCTCAAGAAACACCGGCTTGTCCAGCAGGACAGAAATGTCCTGGCGGGCCTCGGTCGCGATGCGTTTCATATGGATGCCTTTGGCGCCCAGCAAAATCGGCTTGTGCGTTTCGCGCTCCACCACTACGCATGCGGCAATGCGCGCTGCTTTCTCATCTTCGTCCCATTGCTCGATGACCACGGTACATGCGTAGGGCAACTCATCGCCTACCAGACGGAAGATTTTCTCGCGAATCAGTTCTGCCGCAATAAACCGGATTGGCCTGTCAGTTAGTGCGTCTTCTTCAAACATGAATTGGCCTTCGGGCAGACGCTGTTCAATCTCCGCCAGCAAGGTATCGAGCTGCACGTCTTTGACTGAACTGACCGGCACCACGGCATCGTAGGCAAACTTGCCCATGATACGGCCCACGAAATCGAACAGGTCATTCTTGTTCTTAAGCGTATCCACTTTGCTGACAGCCAGAATGCATTTTTTCGATACCGGCAGCAAGGGCACGATCTGCTCGTCACCAGCAGACCATTTGCCCGCCTCGACTACGTGAACGATGACATCGACATCGGCCAGCGCCTGTGTGACAACACGGTTCATCATGCGGTTCATCGTTCCGCCATGGCGGGTCTGAAAGCCTGGTGTATCAACAAATACAAACTGCGTATTGTCACGCGTGAGCACGCCATGAATACGGTGTCGGGTGGTTTGCGCCTTGCGCGATACAATAGAGATCTTGCTGCCGATCAGCGCGTTGGTCAGCGTGGACTTGCCCACGTTGGGACGCCCGACAACCGCGATAAAGCCGGTTTTTGACGGGCTGCTTTGTGCACCGTCGCCTTCGGTTGGCACAATAGGTTCCTGACTCATTTTTTCTCCTGTTCGACGGCGACCGGCAAGGTCAATTGTGAGACCTTGCGCACCCGTTTTTTGGCGCCGCCTTTGGGCAATACCTTTTCCAGGGCATCCAGCATTTTGCGCGCTGCAGCCTGTTCGGCTGCGCGACGGCTGGTGCCACTGGCCTGGCTGCGCATATCCAACTCCGCGATAAAGCACTCGACCTCGAACTGCTGATCGTGTGCCGCACCGGTTGTGGCAACAACGTTATATACGGGCAGGGCAAACTTGCGGCCCTGCAACACTTCCTGCAACAGGGTTTTGGCGTCTTTACCCAGGGTATTGAAGTCAACCGAATCGAGCAACGGCGTATATAGCCCTTCAATCACCGCCTGCACCGATGGTACATCGCTGTCCAGATAAACCGCGGCAAAAATGGCCTCCAGGGCATCGGCCAGTATCGAAGGACGACGAAACCCCCCGCTCTTGAGTTCACCCTCGCCCAACCGCAAAAATTGCGGCAGTTCAAGCCGGTGTGCAATATCGGCCAGCGTGGCCTGCTTGACCAGACTGGCGCGAATCCGAGATAAATCCCCTTCGTCCTCGCGCTGCAACCGATGAAACAGAATCGCCGCCACTGTGAAATTAAGGATGGAATCGCCCAGGAATTCGAACCGCTCATTGTGCGTCGCGCTGTGGCTGCGATGCGTGAGCGCCTGAACCAGCAGGCGCTGGTCCTTGAATTGATACCCGAGCAGTCTTTCCAGTCTTGACAGGTTCATCACTTAAAGGAACCAATGCGACTCAAATCGCCGAAGTTCATCCATATGAAAAATGCCTTGCCCACAATATTGCGGTCAGGCACGAAGCCCCAATACCTACTGTCCTCGCTGTTGTCCCGATTATCGCCCATCACAAAGTACTGGCCTTCGGGCACCTTGCAGCGGAAATCCGTACCCTTATATTCGCAGTTTTGTCTGCCCGGAAAATTTGTCATGCCAAGCAGCGCACCCATGCCCGGCATGTTCAGAATGGCATGTTCATGTTCACCCAGTTTTTCTTCAAGCGCTTCTGGCGTGCCGCTTTGCTGTGATGGATTCACATAAGGCCCGACGCGCTTGACCGGCACGGGTTGCCCATTAATGCTCAGGCGTTTGTTCTGATAGAGCACCTCGTCGCCAGGTACACCGACCACCCGTTTGATGAAATCCATGTCCGGATTGACTGGATAGCGAAACACCATCACGTCGCCACGTTGCGGCGTATTGATCGGAATAATTTTCTGATCAATGATGGGCAGGCGGATGCCATAGGTAAATTTGTTCACCAGAATCATGTCGCCATTCTGCAGTGTCGGCAGCATGGAGCCTGACGGAATTCGGAACGGCTCAAACAGAAACGAACGCAGGACAAAGACAAACAGAATGACGGGGAAAAAACTCAGCGAGTACTCGATCCACCAGGGGCGGTTTGCCTGCTCGTCCTGGCCATACTGGGCCACCCGCCGCTTGCGAAAAACAAGGACATCAAGCAGTTTTACCAGGCCTGTGATCACCAGCAATACAAACAGGATCAATGCAAAATTCATCTTCTACTTCCTTATTTATCTTCGACCTGGAGAATGGCCAGAAACGCTTCCTGTGGAATTTCCACACTGCCGACCTGTTTCATCCGCTTCTTACCTGCCTTTTGTTTTTCCAGCAGTTTTTTCTTACGCGAAATATCTCCGCCATAACATTTGGCGAGCACGTTCTTGCGCAGCGCCTTAACGTTTTCACGTGCAATAATCTCAGCGCCAATGGCCGCCTGAATGACGACATCGAACATTTGACGCGGTATCAGGCCGCGCATTTTCGTGACCACTTCGCGGCCCCGATAACGGGCGTTGGAGCGATGGACGATCATTGACAGGGCATCGACCTTTTCAGAATTGATCAGCAGATCGACCCGCACCACGTCGGCGGAACGATACTCGAGAAACTCGTAGTCCATGGACGCATAGCCGCGAGATACGGACTTGAGCCGGTCAAAGAAATCGAGCACGATTTCGGCCAGCGGTATTTCATAAACCAGATGCACCTGACGACCGTGATAGCTCATGTTAATCTGGTTGCCGCGCTTGGCTATACACAATGTAATGACCGCGCCCACATATTCCTGCGGCATGAACAGCGTCACCGAAACGATGGGTTCGCGGATGTCGGCAATCTGCCCGACCTCAGGCATACGCGACGGGCTTTCGATAGTCAGTATTTCGCCATCGTTGCGCTCAACCTCATAGACCACCGTCGGAGCGGTGGTGATGATATCCATATCGAACTCACGCTCAAGCCGCTCCTGTACAATTTCCATGTGCAACAGCCCCAAGAAGCCGCAACGAAAGCCAAAGCCCAGCGCCTGCGAAACCTCGGGTTCAAACATGAGCGAAGAATCGTTCAGGCGCAATTTTTCGAGCGAATCGCGCAACTGGTGGTATTCGCTGCTTTCC
>JBOIGK010000762.1:0-2251 GCA_050742695.1 Advenella sp.
GAATACGATAGATATTCTCGATCATCCCACCCGGTATCTCCCGCCCGAGCACGCCACGATCCCGTACGATATCAACCCTTAACGGTGAACGCAGCGAGAGCGAAACCAGCAAGCCGATAATGAAGATGCTCAGCAACGCGATGTAAACATAAATGCGAGGCTTGAACAAACGCTTGCGCGCCTGTTTGCTGTCGAGCCCATCAAGCATGCCGCTTTCGGAGGTATAGCGGATCAGCCCGCGCGGGTAATTCATTTTTTCCATCACCTGATCACAGGCGTCAATACAGGCGCCGCAGCCTATGCACATATACTGCAGGCCGTCCCTGATGTCGATTCCGGTCGGACAGACCTGCACGCAGATGGTACAGTCAACGCAATCGCCCAGACCAGCCTGGCTGGGAATGATTTTCTTGGAGCGACGACCCCGCGGCTCACCGCGAATGCGGTCATAGGTCACGACAAACGTATCCTTGTCGACCATCACGCTTTGAAAGCGGGCATAGGGGCACATGTATTTACAGACGGACTCCCGTAGAAAACCCGCATTCCCCCAGGTTGCAAAGGAATAAAAGGCCATCCAGAACCACTGCCAGAAGCTCAGTTCGAAATGCAGGAGTTCGACGCCCAACTCCCGAATGGGCGAAAAATAGCCAATGAATGTCGAGCCCGTCCACCAGGCAAACGCAATCCATAAAAAATGCTTGGTCGCCTTTATCCTGAATTTGCGCAAGCTCATTGGAGATTCATCGAGCCGGATACGGGCAACACGATCACCTTCGATCTTGCGCTCTATCCACATGAAAATTTCGGTATACACGGTTTGCGGACAGGCATACCCACAAAACAGCCGACCGGCAAGCGCAGTAAACAGAAAGAGCCCATAGGCCGAAATGATCAGGATGACGGCCAGATAAAACACATCCTGCGGCCAGAGCACAATGCCAAAAATGTAGAACTTGCGTTCTGTCAGATCGAACAACACCGCCTGACGCCCATTCCATTGCAGCCAGGGCAAGCCATAGAAAACAGCCTGCGTGGCAAGCACCAGAATAACCCGCCATTTGGCAAACACGCCGGTTACGGAGCGTGGATATATTTTCGCGCGAATCTCTTCGACCTGCATGCTGCTGTCATCAGCAGAGACAGGCCGTGGTGGTTTCAGTCTTGGTGGTTGCCAGGCAGGAACCGCTTCCTGACCGGCAGACTGCCCTGATTGCGTATCAGACATAATTGACCATCGTCCCAGGCAAAACTACTTGTTGGATAATCCCCATACATATGCTGCCAGCATGCGTATCTGATCTTCGGACAGATTATGTTTCTGCGCAGGCATCACACCTTGGCGGCCGTGCAAAATCGTATTGATAATCGTGTCCTTGGAACTGCTGCCGAGCCAAACGTTATCGGTCAGATTGGGTGCACCCAATGCCTGATTGCCTTTTGCGTCCATGCCATGACAGGCGAAACATACTTTCTTGAAGCCCGCCTCGCCCGCGCGCAATAGCGTGGGATCGCTGGCCAGGCCAGATAGTGAGCGCACATAGTTGGCAATTTCATTGGCCTGGGCGGCAGATACGATTGCACCCAGCGGCGCCATCACCCCGTGACGGCCATCCGTGATAGTTTTTACAATGATCTCGGGTGTCCCACCATAAAGCCAGTCGCTGTCGGTCAGGTTGGGAAAGTTGGGCGAACCTTTGGCGTCAGAGCCGTGGCACTGAGCACAGTTGTTCAGGAACAGGCGTTTACCGACGGCATGTGCCTCGGGGTTTTTAGCCAGCTCCTGCACAGGAATCGCCGAGAACTTCTCAAATAGCGGTTTGATCCGGGCGGCCTGCTCCTCGCGTTCGGCAACTACCTGTTTTGCTGCAGTAAAACCGAGAAGGCCGGGGTAAGAACCCAGGGCCGGATACAGCACCATGATGCCCAGGGCAATCGCACACAGCCCAAGATACATGATCGTCCACCAACGGGGAACGGGGTTGTTCAGCTCGCGCAAATCTACGTCCCAGACATGACCGGTATCTTCCACTTGCGGCGTTTCGCTCTTGAGCCATCGACGCTGGGTAAACAACAGCCATATACACCATGCCACGCCGACCAGCGCTATGGTCGCAATGTAATAACTCCACGAATTACTGAAAAAATCACTCATTTTTTTTACCCTTTACCACGAGTTGTCATTTCTTCGTCAGGGACAGCAAACGGGAGCAGTGCAGCCTCTTCGTTGTCCTTTACGCGATGCCGGGAC
>JBOIGK010000763.1:0-7743 GCA_050742695.1 Advenella sp.
CTCGATAGGCTTGCCTGCCTGGTATGGCATCATCGCATCGACATTACTGGATATACCGAAACCACTGGCTATACCGGACATTCAAATCACCTTCTATTGCATTGGGTAAGAACCCAGAATTTTGAAAAATGCGGACTGCTGCTTCAGTTCTTCCAGAGCCCGTGCCACGTTCTCGTCAGAACAGTGGCCTAACACATCGACATAAAAGTAATATTCCCACTGACCGGTGCGTGCCGGCCGGGATTCGAAACGGGTCATTGACACGCCATTGCGCGCAAAGGGGCTGATCATCTCGTATACCGCACCTACGCGATTGGGCACCGCAAAAATCAGGCTAGTCTGATCGCGTCCGCTGGGTGCCGTTTCGATATTGCCAATGGCCAGAAAACGGGTCTTGTTATTGGCGTCGTCCTGGATACCGGAAGCCACAAGCCCGAGATTCCAGAAAACAGCAGCCGTTTCACCGGCGATTGCCGCAACGCTTTCATCCTGAGCCGCATGCTTGGCCGCCTCGGAATTGCTGGCTGCGGGCACGATCTCGAGCGTCGGATGATGCTGCGAGAGCCACTTCTGGCACTGCGCCAGCGCCTGCGGATGCGCCATGATGCTTTTGACGCCGTCCATGGTGCCATGTTGGCTCATCAGACAGTGACGGATGGGAATGGAACGAACCCCATGCACCCTGACGGTAGAATTGAGAAACAGATCCAGTGTCCTGTTGACAGCCCCTTCGGTGGAGTTTTCAACCGGCACCATGCCGACATCGGCCTGCCCGGCCTCGACGGCACGAAACACCTCGTCAAAGGACGGACACGGCAGCGCCTGCACAGAATGGCCGTAGAACTCCATGGCAGCCTGCTCGGAAAATGAGCCTTCCGGGCCAAGATAGGCCACTGTCAGCCCTTTTTCCAGACCTCGGCAAACCGAAATGATTTCCGCCCAGACGGCCCGCACACCAGTTTCGGTAAAGGTACCGTAGCGATTGAGCTCCTGCAGGCGCCGGATGACCTGGGCTTCACGTTCGGGTTTGAGCACGGCGCTGTCGGCCTGATGCTCGTACTTGACTCGGCCTACATCGATTGCCGTTTGCGCCCGCTGATTAAGCAGGTCAAGAATATCGCGGTCAATCTGATCAATTTTGTCGCGCAGCGGTTTGAGCGCATCCTGTAGTGAATTATCCATGCGTGCGCTCGAACTCTTTCATGAAGTCTATGAGTGTTGTAATGCCTTCCATAGGCATTGCGTTATAGATGGATGCGCGCACACCGCCAACGGACTTGTGACCTTTGAGCGCCAGCAGGCGATGTTGCGCAGCTTCTTTCAGAAACTGGCTGGTCAGTTGCTCGCTGGCCAGCGTAAACGGCACATTCATGCGGGAACGAAATGCCGGCTGTATAGGATTGGCGTAAAAGTCGCTGCTGTCTATCTGGGCATACAGGGCCTGCGATTTGGCCAGATTGCGCTTTTCGATCTCGGCCAGTCCGCCCAGTTGGAGCAACCATTTGAACACCAGCCCGCAAATGTAAATACCATAGCTCGGTGGCGTATTGTAGCGGGAGCGCTCTTTTGCCACGTTCACATAATCGAAGGCTGATGGTGTGCACGCGAGTGCATGGCCCAGCATGTCTCTGCGCACAATCACCATGGTGACGCCAGCAGGACCCGCATTTTTCTGCGCGCCCGCATACACCATGCCGGTTCGGGAAACATCCAGTGGGCGGGACAGGAAATGCGATGAGGCATCAAGCACCAGCGGCACATCGGGCACCCCCAATGCCTGCATGTCGGGCATCTGTGCAATTTCCACGCCGCCAATGGTCTCATTGCTGCAATAGTGCAAATAAGAAGCATCTGGCTGTACGCGCCAGGAATCAAGCGGCGGCACCCAGCTCCAGGCACCATACGTTACGCCATCGATCTGCCGGTCTGTATCGGCAGCAGCAGCCACCCGCGCATTGCCATAGCGTTGCGCCTCTTTATGCGACTTGACTGACCAACTGCCGGTCAGGACGTAATCGGCACTATTGGACGGATTGCGCGCGATCAGGTTCATCGGGACAATGGCGTTTTCTGCCGTAGCGCCACCCTGCATGAAAATCACGGCATAATCGTCGGAGATGCCCAACAGGGTGCGCAAGTCGTCTTCAGCCTCGTCGCATATTTGCGTAAATTCGGCGCCCCGGTGACTCATTTCCATGACCGACATGCCGCTGCCGCGCCAGTCGAGCATTTCGGCAGCTGCCTGCTCCAGAACAGGCTTGGGCAGGACAGCCGGCCCGGCCGAAAAATTCCAAAATTGCGTACCCATTATTAACCCTGAAATTAAGGTGATTTACTCTGAAAAAATCAGGCCTCTGTATCGGTATCCGGTGTCGCCGAGCCAGAATCATCGCCCGATGGCTTGCTACTGTCATCGGCTTGCGAATCCGGCTGCCCTGCAGCAGGCAACTGTGCTGCGTCTGCATCATCGGCATCTATGTCCGCATCAACATCGGCATCGCTTTCCACCACGCGCCGTACGCCGGACAAGCTGCTGCCGTCATCGACACTGATCAACGTGACACCCTGTGTCGCACGACCCATTTCCCGTACTTCCGAGACTCGGGTACGAACCAGGACACCACCGGTGGTGATAAGCATGATTTCGTCTGATGGATTCACCAGGACAGCACCCACGACCTTGCCATTGCGGGCGCTGGTCTGGATGGCGATCATACCCTTGGTGCCACGGCCGTGGCGCGTATATTCCGAAATAGAGGTGCGCTTACCGTATCCATTTTCAGTTGCGGTAAGCACGCTTTGTGACTCATCACCGGCCACCAGCAGCGAAATAACCTGCTGATCGCCGTCCAGATTCATGCCGCGTACGCCACGTGCGGTGCGGCCCATTGGACGCACGTCATTTTCGTCAAATCGTACGGCCTTGCCCGCGTCGGAGAACAACATGACGTCGTGTTCGCCGTCAGTCAGGTCGGCACCGATCAGATAATCGCCTTCGTCCAGCGCCACGGCGATAATGCCTGCCTTGCGCGGATTGGAAAAATCGGACAGCGGGGTTTTCTTGACGGTACCGCGAGACGTTGCCATGAACACAAAGCTGGTGTCGGAAAACTCACGTACCGGCAACACAACCGTGATTTTTTCGCCGTTTATCAACGGGAACATATTGACGATCGGGCGTCCGCGGGAACCGCGTGTGCCTTGAGGCACTTCCCAGACCTTGAGCCAGTACACCCGGCCGCGATCGGAGAAACACAACAGAAAATCGTGAGTGTTGGCGATAAACAACTGATCGATCCAGTCGTCTTCTTTCATGGCCGTCGCCTGCTTGCCGCGACCGCCCCGCTTCTGGGCGCGGTATTCGGACAAGGGCTGACTTTTGATATAACCGCTATTGGATAGCGTGACCACCATGTCGGCAGGCGTTATCAGGTCTTCCGTATCCAGCTCGGTCGCATTCATGACCATTTCGGAGCGCCGCACATCTTTGGCGTTGGTAGAGAACTCAGCCTTGATGGCAACCAGCTCGTCAGAAATAATCGAGGTAATCCGCTCGGGTTTGGCCAGGATATCCAGCAAATCGGCAATGGTGTCCATGATGCCACGGTATTCATTGACGATCTTGTCCTGCTCCAGCCCGGTCAGGCGTTGCAGACGCATATTCAGGATTTCCTGCGCCTGGATGTCGCTTAAACGATACAGTCCATCGCTCTGCAGCCCGAAAATATCGGCCAGAGTTTCCGGACGATAGGCGGCGCTGCCACCCAGTACGCTGCCATCATCTGCCCGTAGCAGCAATTCGCGCACCAGCGAAGAATCCCAGTTGCGCGCCATCAGTTCCTGTCTGGCGACCGGCGGCGTGGGTGCGCCCTTGATGATCGCGATGAATTCATCGATATTGGCCAGCGCAACGGCCAGGCCTTCCAGCAAATGCCCGCGCTCACGCGCCTTGCGCAATTGAAATACCGTACGACGCGTGACCACTTCCCGGCGGTGGCTGAGGAAGTACTCGACCATCTGCTTCAGGTTAAGCAGTCGCGGTTGTCCTTCCACCAGCGCAACCATATTGATACCGAAGGTATCCTGTAGTTGTGTGTGTTTGAACAGATTGTTCAGAATGACTTCGGGGACTTCGCCGCGCTTCAGTTCAATGACCAGACGCATGCCGTCCTTGTCAGACTCATCGCGAATATCGGAGATACCCTCAATTTTCTTTTCATTGACCAGCTCTGCAATGCGTTCCTGCAGCGTCTTCTTATTGACCTGGTATGGCAGCTCGTCAACGATAATGGACTGACGATTACCCTTTTCCATGTCTTCGAAATGGGTTTTGGCCCGCATCACGACACGCCCGCGTCCTGTACGATAGCCCTCGCGTACGCCGGTCATGCCGTAGATAATGCCGCCGGTAGGAAAATCGGGAGCAGGAATCAGTTCGATCAGCTCCTCCAGGGTGCAGCCCGGGTTGCGCAGGCAATACAGGCAGCCGTCGATAACTTCGCTCAGGTTGTGCGGAGGTATATTGGTTGCCATGCCGACGGCGATACCCGAACTGCCGTTGATCAGCAGATTCGGTACGCGCGAAGGCAGCAACAGCGGCTCCTGCTCGCTGCCATCGTAGTTCGGACCAAAATCGACCGTTTCCTGATCGATATCGGCCAGCAGCTCGTGCGCAATTTTGGCCAGGCGGATTTCGGTATAACGCATGGCGGCAGCACTGTCGCCGTCAACCGACCCGAAGTTACCCTGCCCGTCTACCAACATATAGCGCAGGGAAAAATCCTGCGCCATGCGTACGATGGTGTCATATACCGCCTGGTCGCCGTGGGGGTGATACTTACCGATAACATCCCCGACAATACGAGCGGATTTCTTATAGGCCCGATTCCAGTCGTTGTTCAACTCGTGCATGGCAAACAACACCCGGCGGTGCACAGGTTTTAGCCCGTCCCTGACATCGGGAAGCGCCCGGCCGACAATTACGCTCATCGCGTAATCTAAATAGCTTCGGCGCATTTCCTCTTCTAGCGATATTGGCAGGGTTTCCCTGGCAAAAGAATCCATAGTACTCATAACTTATTTTGATTTGATACAACGTCAGAAAATCCGGCAGGCGTTTTCCGGTCTCGCACGCGGGGCGAATCCGTCATTCTATCATTGTTACAGCCCGTTCAGCGCACCGAAACATGCGTAATGTGAACATTTATGACCACTTTGTACATTTGAGACTTTACTTTAAGTATTGGGCTTTAATTTTTCATTTCTTTCAGGTGCTTGCTTCGTACAACGGGCGTTTGCAGCAAATTTGAAACACGGTTTGTGGTTGAAATCCAACAAATTTGGTGCATAAGAGACAATATTGGAAAGTTCCCTTAAAAATGTAGGACTTAGTCTCGGCAAAGACTTCAAAAATCGCTTAAGATTGAACCACGAACAAGGGAAAACTAGTGCAACCCTTTGAATCCATATCCAAGCGTTGCTATACTGACCCTGAATTTCAATCTGCGGCGGGTTTCGCTGCGAGTCAACTTTTAGCTATCAAGCTCAACGAGGAGAAACATGAACAAACCCTCTAAATTCGCATTGGCATTCGCCGTTGTTGCAGCCGCAACGTCAGGTGTAGCATCAGCGCAAACCGTCGATAACTGGGTTAATCCATACGGTCTGGTCTGGATGAACGGCACGAATGAACACTGCTGGCGCGACAATTTCTGGACACCCGCAACCGCAGCTCAAGGTTGTGGCGCTCCTCAAGCTGAAGTCGTTGCCAACAAAGTAACCTTCAACGCTGATACATTCTTCGACTTCGACAAAGCAACACTTAAACCAGAAGGCCGTAACATTCTGGATCAAGTTGCCCAGCAAGTTACTCAATTGAACCTGGAATCTCTGATCGCTACTGGTCATACCGATTCTGTTGGTACCAATGCTTACAACCAGAAACTGTCTGAGCGCCGTGCTGCTTCAGTCAAGAACTACCTGATCTCTCGTGGTGTTCCTGCTGACCAGATCATTGCTTCCGGCCGTGGCGAAACACAACCAGTTGCCTCAAACACAACTCGCGAAGGCCGTGCTAAAAACCGTCGCGTAGAGATCGAAATCGTAGGTACACGCCGCTAATCCAGCGTCTCCTGCAAAAAAGCTCCTAGTAGCAGTAAAAAGGGCTCCCTTAAGGAGCCTTTTTTACGTCTGGCCGATTTGATTCCCGGTGTGCTGTCTGGGCCGGCTGCCGCAGCTTGCGGCCCCATCCATCGCCAGTGGTGTAAAATGCAACTATCACAATCATATACACACGAAATCACTTTTCACCACTGCCTATGTCACAGACCAGCACGCCTTCTTCCCTGCCCGTCAATGCCAGTCAGGCTGAACTAGATAAATTTGGCGATCTTGCGGCAAAGTGGTGGGATCCCACCAGTGAGTTCAAGCCCCTGCACGCCATCAACCCATTGCGCCTGGAATGGATTTCGTCCCTGGCCGGCGGCCTGGAGGGCAAGACAATCATTGATGTCGGCTGCGGCGGCGGCATTCTTGCCGAAAGCATGGCTGCCAGCGGTGCATCGGTCACCGGTATCGATCTGGCGCAAAAGTCCCTGAACGTGGCCCGCCTGCACGGCCTGGAAAGCGGCGTGCAAGTGGAATACCAAAATATCAGCGCAGAGCAGATCGCCGGCGAGCGGCCTGCACAGTACGACATAGTAACTTGCATGGAAATGCTTGAACATGTGCCGGACCCGGGTTCCATTGTCCGAGCCTGCGCCACTCTGGTCAAACCGGGCGGGCTGGTGTTTTTTTCCACGCTGAATCGCAATTTCAAGTCATTTCTGTTCGCCATCGTCGGCGCCGAGTACGTGCTTAATCTGCTTCCACGCAATACGCACACCCACAGCAGCTTTATCCGCCCGAGCGAGCTGGCGGCCAGCGCTCGCGCAGCGGGGCTGGAGCCCATGTCCATGAAAGGCATGCAATATAACCCCATTACCGATATCTACTCCCTGAGCAACGACACATCGGTCAACTATCTGATGGCGACCTACAAATGATCACCACTGTGCTTTTCGACTTTGACGGTACGCTGGCCGACAGCGCCCCTGACTTGGCGCACGCTGCAAATCTGCAGCGCCAGTATCGGGGAATGCCGCCACTACCCTATGAGATGCTGCGCTGTGTCGCATCCCAGGGTGCGCGCGGGCTGCTGCGGGTGGCATTGGCGCTTACCCCGGACGACGAAGACTACGAACCGACGCGCTTGCGATTTCTCGAAGACTACCGCGCCTGCATGACACGCAACACCACGCTATTTCCGGGTATTGAGCAATTATTCGACAAGCTGGAAGGCTCAGGCCTGCGCTGGGGTATCGTAACCAACAAAGCCGAAGCCCTGTCGCTGCCAATGTTCGACTATCTGCAACTGACCGATCGCAGCGCAGCCAATGTCTGCGGTGACACGCTGGCCTATTCCAAACCGCACCCGGCGCCGCTGCTGCACGCCGCAAAACTGGCCGGGGTTGCACCCGAAACCTGTATCTATGTAGGTGATGACGAACGTGATATCATCGCAGGCAAGGCAGCTGGCATGCCAACCGTTGCCGCCGCTTATGGCTATTGCGTTGATGCCAATGAAGTAAAAGCATGGGATGCGGATCAGATTGCACTCATGCCTGAAGATGTATGGGATGCCGTCGTAAAAATCAAAGAACAGGCAAGTATAGGAAAATCATGAAACTGAGCGCGTTTATACGG
>JBOIGK010000764.1:0-8269 GCA_050742695.1 Advenella sp.
TTTCGATAATATTATTACCACTCTGCCTCTTATTAAAGCAGGCAAGTTGCGTGCGCTGGCCGTCAGCAGTAAACAGCGTTCCAGTGCTGATCCCGGGATTTCGACACTTGATGAACAAGGGGTGCCAGGATACGACGCCACTTCGTGGTTTGGCCTGTTTGTGCCCACAGGTACACCGACAGCTGTTGTGTCAAAGTTGAATCAGGCAGCAGTCTACGCGGTCAAAACGCCGCAGGTCAGCGCGACCTTGCGCGGCGTTGGTGCGGAACCTGTCGCGTCCTCTGCCACCGATTTTCAGGCTTTCTTCAAGGCAGAGGTAGAAAAGTGGGCGCAGGTTGTCCACCGTGCGAATGTACAAGTTAACTGAGGTAAAACGGCTGCATTTTTTAATTTAAATTTCGGTGTATTTATGAAAATTTGGCATCAAAGCTTCACAGTATTGGACGATCTGGGTGTTTATCATGCAGCTTTAAAAGCACATTTCGTGCGCGTCGCCCGTCCGGAAACCCAGATCGACCTGCACGGCATGCACCCGGGCACGTATCGGAGCAATTATCCGGGTTCCGACATACGGCATGTATCACTACAGTATATACACGGGCTTCAATTTATGATGGCTGCAGTAGAGGCGCAGCGGCAAGAGTATGATGTTTATGCCATCAGCACCTTGCCAGATCCGGCTTTGCGCGAAATCCGCGCTCTGATCGATATTCCGGTTGTGGCATATGGCGAGTCCGCGATGCTGACGGCATGCATGCTGGGAAGAAAGTTCGGCGTGCTGGTATTTATTGAGGACATGAACGACCTCATTGCTCAGAACGCCTATGGACACGGGCTTGCATCACGCTTTGCGGGAGCCATGCCGGTTGGATTCACTTTCAACGACGTGCTCAAAGGTTTCCAGGATCCCGTTGAACTTATCGAACGCTTTCGCGATGCCGCGCGCGCGCTGATCGCCAAAGGGGCCGAAGTGATCATTCCTGGTGAAGCACCCATGAATATACTTCTGGCGCAAAATGGGATATCTGAAGTTGACGGGGTACCCGTCCTGGACTCGTTGGCGGCATGGATCAAGCAAGCCGAGGCGATGGCAGATTTGCGCAAACTATGCGGCACCAAGCCCTGCCGTACCGGGTACTACCACAAGCTACCCGAGATGGATCGGGTCAATGAGATTTTCTCGTTTTACGGTTTGGACCCACTTCGACAAGGGTCTTGACGCTCGGCCTGCGGCTGGCATCAAATACCTCGAGAAGGTAATCGATAAATGCGCGGATCTTGGGCGAGGTAAAGCGCGACTTCACTGTTACTGCATGAAAGGTGCGTATTTTGGTCTCCCAGTCGGGGAAAAGTTGTACAAGCTCTCCCTGGCTGATCAGGTCGGCGACGAAGATATCCACCACATGGATCAGACCCTGGCCTTGCCTGGCAGCCTGAATCAGTGCCTGGGTGTTATTGAAATTGAGGACGCCTTGTGGCTTGATGGTGAATTCATTATCTCCCTGTCGAAGGATCCATGGAAAAGGCGTGTTGTAGCCCTCCTCAAACAAGCCCAGGCAACACTTTGGATCAATCTGCCGGGGATGTGACGTTTGCATGGATTCGATCAGAGCCGGATCCCCACATATAACGTACTTCGCTTCATAAATGGGACGTGCGACCAGATCGGCATCTTCAATCCTGTCCATACGTATGGCCACATCAGTACCGCGCTCAATCAGTTTTTGCGGATGATTTGTCAGCGTAACAGAAACCGATAAATCGGGATGGCGCTTTGTGAATTCGATCAGGGCAGGGCAGATCAGGCTTTGGCCGATGGCGAATGGCGCTTCTATGCGCAGCGGACCGGCAATGTCGTTTGCATTGATTTTGACATCCGACTCGGCCTGCGCGACCGATTTCAATATTTCCTGGCATCGTGGCAGGAACAGGCGGCCTTCTTCAGTCAGGTGCAGATGGCGGGTGTTGCGCTGTATCAACGTAACGCCCAGATGCTTTTCGAGATTTCTCAGGCTGGAGGTGACTGTTGCATTTGCCAGATCCAGAGACTCGGCGGCACGTGAAAAGCTGCCGCATTCCATCACGCGCATAAAGACTTCCATCCCCCATAGCCGGTCCATAGCTGATATCTCCTTTCACTTTTTTCTAATAGATCATTAGGTGGCAACGCCTCAACGAATCGGGTGCCAAGCCCTACACTGTTCAAGTGTACCGTGCAAGACGGCAGAGATTATTCTACAAGGTGAAGCGATGGAGAAGTTTTTCGATGTGGTAGTGGCAGGATGCGGCGTTGCGGGTCTGTCGGCAGCGGTATCGGCGGCTGAACGCGGATTGGCGGTGGCGGTGCTTGAACGCGCATCGAGCCAGGAACGTGGTGGACAAAGCCGCTACACCGAAGCCTATTTGAGAATGAAGGCTATTGACCAGGTGTCAGACGACTTTGAAACCCATTTGGCCGAAAATGTTGGTCCTTATGTCGACCCGGATATGACGGCCGAGATGGGGCAGGACAGTCATTCTTGGTCGCATATAACGCGTTCACTTGCTATCCCCGATTCAAGGCTGATTGGCAGTTTCGCCGATAAGGTGCCCGAAACTATTCGCTGGCTACAGAGTCTGGGTGTGAAATTCGATTTCCTGCCAACAGCGTTCCTCACGAAGACGCAGCCACGGCTTTTGCCAGTAGGTGGAGGAGAGGCATTGGTCGAGGCATTGGCCGCCCGAGCCGAGGCGCTGGGCGTTACGTTTTTCTACCACACGACAGCGCGCCGCCTGATCATGGACGAATCTGGCAATGTGGAAGGATTACTTGCCCAGCAACAAGGCGAAGGCGGCGTACGTTTTATAGGGCAGGTGGTGCTGGCATCGGGCGGCTTTGAAGGCAACACTGAGCTGTTGGCCAAGTACTTAGGCCCGCGCTCGGTATATTTGCGGCCCGTTTGTAAGGGAGGCTACTACAACCGGGGCGAAGGTATAGAAATGGCGCTGCAGGCAGGAGCGGCACCTTGTGGCGAGTTCGGCAGTTACCATGCCGAACCTGTAGATCCGCGCTCAGGTATTTCAGAACCGGCCGTATTTATTTTTCCTTATGGGATACTGGTTAACAAGCGCGCCAGAAGATTTACCGATGAGGCGCCGGGAACTGTGGATGCCTGGTATGAACGGGTCACTCGCTGTATTTATGAACAGGATGAAGGTATCGCGTATGTCATTCTTGATGAGCAAGTGAAAGAGGTGCCTAATTATCGTTTGGCTATCCGTACAGATCAACCAGCAATCGAAGGAGATACGCTAGAGGCACTGGCAGAAAAGCTGGGCATGCCAGCAGATGTGCTAGCGGAAACGGTCGAGTGCTACAACGCAAGCTGCCCGACTGAAGGCAAATATGATCCTGTCAATATAGACGGCCTGGCTACCGTTGGGTTGACACCGCCTAAATCGAACTGGGCGCGGCCTTTGACGCGCGGCCCGTTTATTGCCTACCCCATTATCTCGTCGAATGTGTTTACCTTCGGCGGATTGAAAATCAACGCGAAGGGCCAGGTGCTGGACACCGATGGCGTACCAATGGCTAATCTATATGCGGCGGGTGAAACTGTGGGTATGTACTATACCAATTACACGGGTGCGACCTCGGTATTAAAGGGTTTGGTCTTCGGACGTTTGGCGGCCAATCATATTGCTGATACGAGGCAGTGAATCATAATGAAATGAATATTCGGCTCGCCAAGACGCTTTCCGGCCGTGATGCGAGGCACTGGTAATAGCCGGTATGGAAAAGACTGATATGTACAGTTCTGAACTTTTGGCGGGGCGTGTCGCAGTCGTCACAGGTGGCGCAGGGGGAATAGGCCGGGCCGTGTCCGAAGCGCTGGCCCGATGTGGTGCGCACGTAGTGGCTGCCGACATTTCTGACGCGGCTGGTCATGACGCGTCCCATCCCGGGATTGAAAACAAAGTCTTGAACGTAACGATGCGCAGCGAGGTTCAAGGCTGCGTGAGCGATATCATTGCGCGTTTTGGAAGGCTGGATATTCTGGTCAATGTTGCAGGAGTGGTTTCGATGGGCAGCGTTGAACATTTGCAAGAGCAAGAGTGGGATCGGGTACTGGATATTAATTTGAAGGGTACATTCCTTTGCTGCCAGGCGGTCATTCCCCATATGCGGCAGCAGGCTTTCGGAAGAATCGTGAATTTTGGTTCCGTTATTGGCAAGAACGGAGGAAATCCCCGACCCTGGCTGGAACCGCGTGAGCAGGATGGCGCGAGCAATGTGGCATATGGCGTTTCAAAGGCCGGAGTGCATATCATGACCGCCTTTCTGGCCAAGGAGCTGGCCAATTCCGGCATAACCGCCAATGCGGTAGCGCCGGGTCCGGTGGCGTCGGCGATGACGAAAAATTTTTCACAATCCCTGCGTAATCTCATTCCGGTTGGACGGATGGGGACCGCGGATGAGGTAGCCTCGGCAGTGGTATTTCTGGCAGCGCCGCAATCCTCATTTATTACCGGGGAAACACTGGATGTCAATGGCGGCATCTGGTGTGACTGAAGTCTGTATTTTTCAATTAATTTAGGAGTTAGTATTATGCGACAGCCTCGTTCTATTTACCTGGTGCTGGATATGGAAAATGACTTGGTACATGATGACGGACCAAGTGGCAAAGGCCCCATGGGAGAGCAGGTGCGCCAGCGGAACATCCTCGCCAAGACGGCGCATGCCATCAAGAAGGCACGCCAGGCGGGCATCCTGGTCGGTTTCGTGCGGGTGGGATTTTCTCCCGATTATCAGGAATGTCCACCTGCCTCACCGGTATTCTCGGGAGCGCCAAAAGGTGGTATGTTCAAACTAGGCTCGTGGGGCACGGAAATCCATCCGGACCTGGAGCAACTGCCGGGCGATATCCATGTTATCAAGCATCGTGTCAGCCCGTTCTATTCGACAACGTTAGAGGCGCAGTTGCGGGCACAATGCATAGAGCGTATTTACTGTTCTGGCGTGTCCACGCAAGCGGTGGTACAGGCAACAGTGCGGGATGCTCATGATCGTGACTACGAAGTGATTGTGCTTGAAGACGCCTGCGCAGCTCATAGCGCCGAAGAACACACCAACTCCATTCAGAGCATAACGCGGTTTTGCAAGACGGAAACCACGGAGTCCGTTGCTTTTGCGCATCCGTAATTCGCTTTTCTTTTCTGAAAAATGCTCGGCTGTCGGCCGGGCATTGCATCACAGATGCTATCGATCAACATTTTTAAGTGGTTTTTAAATATCAAACCGCGCGAAGGTTTTCGGGATTTAGCTCCAGTCCATCCTGGCTGGGCATCGCGGCCCAGGCCTTAAATTGTGGCGAGGCTTTGATCCGGCCCGACCTTACCAACTCCAGCCAGACACCCGCCGCATCGTGAAATGCATTCGCCCCGCAAGGCCATAGCGCCACACTCATGGCCTCAGCCATGCTGGCCTCTGGAATACCCAAGTCATAGCAGGCCTGCAGCTCTGCCGCGACGCCCCATTTTGATTTTGCGCCGCTGTGAGCCGATAATAATGCCAAGTGGGCCCATTGCGGCGTGACACCCGCCAAACCATTGATCAGGGCGTCTACACCATCCAGATAAGCCTGCTGCACCGGCACGCGGGGAAAGTGGGGCTGCCAGTTCAGTTCGACAAACGTATAGGCGCCAGATCCATTCACCCATGCCGCCAAGCGAAAAGCTGCGCTTGCTTGTGCATCGGTGCCGCCGTGCTCGAAGAACAGCTTCAGATGGTGAGATCCCATCTCATTTGCCACACACAGCAAGACGAGCCAGACAAATTCTTTTTCAAGAGGCGCTAAATGCTTCTCATCCAGAACGAGCGCTTTGTAGAACACGCGATAGCCGTCAAACACAGCAGGCAAGGCTGCCGCCATCGGGCCTTGCTGTGGGTTGACATAGCCACGGCGATCCCGGAATTCGTCCAGGCGGGCCTTCAGTTCGGCGGTTGTAGCCAACTGGCCACCGGTCAGCGGCCGGGCCTGCGATTGATTGGTGGTTGATGTCATGCTGTGTGTCTCCGTGATGAATATCTTGATAACGCCTTTGCCGCGACGACTCTTGGAACGTATCCGCATTACTTGGTAATGCGAAAACGCACCTGTGCTGGCCAGACGCGATTCAGTCTCGCGTTGGTTCTCTCGCTTTATGTCATCGTGTCCGTATGTAGCCAGGTACATTTGCCCATGACCAAAGTATCAATCCTTCGTTGCCAGACCCGCCGCCCTGATTGTCTTGTCAATCAGTGGCTGGTTATTTTTAAGCATCGTGCGAAACGCCGTAGAGTCACTCCC
Organism: Advenella sp.; assembly: GCA_050742695.1. Lineage (GTDB taxonomy): Bacteria > Pseudomonadota > Gammaproteobacteria > Burkholderiales > Burkholderiaceae_B > Advenella. Next base: position 6,330 of record JBOIGK010000764.1, read on the forward strand.
CACTGCCTGGGCCCCAAGATCTTGCAATGCCTTTAGTACATCGGGATCGCGCGCTGCTGCCACTGCTGCGTGTTCCAGGCGTTCAACCACCAAGGGTGGGGTGCCGGCCGGCGTGAATAAGCCAGTCCACGAGGTAGAGCGATATCCCGATACGCCGGTCTGGTCCAGGGTGGGCAAGTCGGGCAGGAACGGCGAACGCTGGTCCGAACCAACAGCGAGCGCACGTACTTGTCCTGCCTTGATCAATTCAAGTACGGCCGGCATGTTTTCAATTTCCAATTGCAAGATACCGGCGCGAAGATCAGTGATTGCCTGAGAGGTACCACGGTAAGGTACATGAGTCATTTTGATATTGGTCAGAAACTCAAACATTTCAGCGCTAAGATGAGAAATAGAGCCGATACCTGCGCTGCCGTAGTTGAGGCTTCCGGGTTTGGTGCGGGCAGCTTCGATCAATTCGGGCACAGTTTTCCAGGGAGTCTGTTTGTTTACCACGAGAACCATTGGGCTGTCAGAGAATTGCGAGATAGGGATGAAGTCTTTGTATGGATCATATTGCACGGGCTTGATCGCCGGATTGATCTGAACGGTACCGGGAGTGCCGAACATCAGGGTATAGCCGTCAGCGGTTGCGCGGGCAACCTGTTGCGCACCGATGATGCCGCCTGCGCCGGCGACGTTGTCAACGACGACAGGCTGGTCCAGGCTTTGGGATATGGATTTGGCGAATAGTCGCGCCAGGATGTCGGTTCCGCCACCGGCAGAAAAAGGAACGACCAGATGCAAGGCGTGGGTGGGAAACGCAGTGGCACTATCGGTCGAGTGGGCGGCGTTGTTTAGGCAGAACGTAGCGGCGACCAGCACCGCGAAACGACGAGCATACAGGATGCCAACCGAGGGATGGGTTTTCATGGTTTCTCTCCGTTTTTATCATCGGCGAATCGGTTGATGTGCAGGCCGTACTACCAATCGCAGTACATGCACGAAGCGCTCAACAGTGATAGCTTGCACTTAGCGCCCAACATTGGCGATAGGCTGCAGGCGAACAGGTAATTCAATTTATGTGAATTGTTTTGGCAGGGAGGGACATCGCCACGGTACTATTGGTTGTGCACATATTTAGGAACCTTGGGCTATCCTGCATCAGCGACTACTCATAAAATGCGCCGGGGATTTACCTGAATATGTCGTACATTTAATCTCTAGTGTCGTGAAGAAAAATTGAGCAGAGGCAGTGTGATGATGACTGTACCCGCTTCTTCGTTCATGAAAGACATAGTGCTCAAGGGCGGTTTGGGCAGTTCCTTCGTGTTACGTGAGATCTACGATGCGCTCGAAGGCATTGCCCGACCAGGGCATGAGGAATCGCTTAATTTACATGCCATGATTCGTCAGGCTCAGATCAGGGCCGTAGGAAAAGTCCCGCAAAAGTCCCACAGCAATAAAAAAGCCGCTTAAAGATTTATGGTCTTTAAACGACTTAAGTATTTGATATCACTAATGTTTATGTGGTCGGGACAGTAAGATTCGAACTTACGACCCTCTGGTCCCAAACCAGATGCGCTACCAGGCTGCGCTATGCCCCGACGTATTCACTAAATCAGCGAAGAAAAGGATATTAACATAAACTTCGATTTAATGACAAGTGGGGTGTGCCTTAAAATCTACATTTTTGCCTGCTTAGCGTCCCTGATTGTTGCGCATTTGCTCCAGTTTGCGGCTGGCGCCTTCCATGCCACGCTGAGTCTGACGGTACGAAGAGCGGCTTGGTCTGTCGTTATCTCGCCGGTTATTCCAGTTGCTGCGATCATGATCTCGGCGCTCGCGCCAGTCATTTCTGTCGCGATGACGCGACGCGTCGCGGCGTGCTTCCTGGCGACGTTCCCAGTCGCGACGGTCGCTGCGCCTATAATCTACATTACGGTAACCACTCCGATAAC
>JBOIGK010000765.1:0-2531 GCA_050742695.1 Advenella sp.
TCAAACACCGTGGCGGATTGCGCGCACTTGGCTTCAATTAAAACAAGATAGTATTAAGGAACATGCACTGGAAGCAAGCCCTAATATTTGAACCTAGGGTAATTGCGGAGACATTGATGCAATGTAACCGTGCAGTAATGCGATGCCTTGGTGCTTCCTATTTGCGCACGCATCCAGCATACGACATGCGTGATATTACAACTGATATGGATACACTTTCCGCGATTGATCGCAATTGCACGGCAAATACAGGAAAACTTGCACGTATGTGAATTGATTGGCCAATGCAGACCTTGACGGCCCGCAGCAATTGTCTGATATCCGATCTTGCCAAACAGACTTATCTTGCCATGTCCGCCTTTGATGCACCATTCAGCAATTTATTACGCCATCCCGCTCGCGACTGCTTCCTGATTCCATTCTGCATGACCAACACAAAACAGGCGGGCTTGCAATGTATGGTCAGGCAATGCGCCTGGATGCATCCGTATGTCACTGAGGTTGCGCATGCAATAGCCGGTCACCAGAGCCGAGGACCTAAACCGGTCGCCCGCAAATAGCATGTGCAAATAAAACAGCCCGCTGATGCGTTTTCAGACGGGCTGCAGGCATTTGCGCCCACGCCGCAGGGGGTAGCTAGTGCTTCTTGCGATTTGCCGGTAGCAGGGCCAGCAGCTCACCCACAATACCTTTGCGAAAAGCCATAACACACACAATGAAAATCAGCCCCATGACAATGGTGACCGACTCGCCCAGCGTCTGAAACCACTGAATTCCGGTGGAGTTGGCCAGCATGCGTCCGATATCGCCGATTTTGTTCTCTATAAACACCACGATCAACGCGCCGATCACAGGACCGGTAAAAGTGCCTACGCCGCCGATCAGGGTCATCAGAACCACGGTGCCCGACATCTGCCACATAGCGTCTGACAGCGTTGCAGAAACAAACACCAGGGTCTTGGTGGCGCCCGCCAGGCCTGCCAGGCCTGCAGACAACACAAAGGCCAGCAGTTTGAACTTGTCGACGTCATATCCCAGCGAAACGGTACGTGGTTCGTTTTCCTTGATCGCATGCAGCACCTGGCCAAAGGGCGACTTCACGGTGCGCCAGCAGATGAAATAACCAATCAGGAAAATGACGATCACCAGATAGTACAGATTCAGATCGTCGCTCAGGTCTATCATGCCAAACAGCTTGCCGCGCGGTACGCCTTGCAGGCCGTCTTCGCCGCCGGTAAAGGGCGCCTGCAGAAAATAGAAGAAGACCATCTGTGACATGGCAAGCGTAATCATGGTGAAATAGATGCCGCTGCGCCGGATGGCCAGCCAGCCCACGATCAATCCCAGCAGGGCTGCGATGACCACGCCAAAAATAATACCCAGTTCCGGCGTCAGCCCCCAGACCTTGATGGCGTGGCCGGCGGCGTAGGCCGCCCCCCCGAAGAAGGCGGCATGACCAAAAGACAGCAAGCCCACATAACCCAGCAGCAGATTAAACGCGCAGGCAAACAGCGCATAACACAGGATTTTCATGACGAAAATCGGATAAACACCCAAAGCAGGCAGAAAGGCCAGTGCCAGGGCAAAAACCAGCAGGGCAAGCAGTTGGCGGTTCATTTCACTTTCCCGAAGAGTCCGGCAGGACGCAATAACAAGACAATTGCCATAATAATGAAGACGACCGTACTGGACGCTTCCGGCCAGAATACTTTGGTCAGCCCTTCAATAACGCCCAGTCCGAGACCGGTGACAATAGAGCCCATGATGGACCCCATGCCGCCAATCACCACAACAGCGAACACGACAATAATAAGATTCGATCCCATCAGCGGGGATACCTGCAGCACCGGCGCAGCAAGCACGCCGGCAAAACCGGCCAGGGCAACGCCAAAGCCATAGGTCAGGGTCACCATGAGCGGCACATTGATGCCGAATGCTTCCACCAGTTTGGAGTTTTCGGTGCCGGCGCGCAGCAACGCACCCAGGCGGGTACGCTCAATCACATACCAGGTCGCCAGGCAGGCGATGATCGAGGCGACCACGACCCAGCCGCGGTAGATGGGCAATACCATGAACCCCAGATTGACTGCGCCACGCAATGATTCAGGGGTGGGATAGGGTTGTCCGGAGACGCCGTACATGCTGCGGAAAATGCCTTCGATGAGCAAGGTCAGGCCGAAAGTAAGCAGCAGACCATATAAATGATCCAGCTTGTACAGATGACGCAACAGCAGTCGTTCGATAATAATGCCGAGCAGGCCCACGACAAGCGGGGCGACAATCAGCATGACCCAGTAGTTCAGGCCCAGAAATTGCAGGCCCATCCACGCCACGAATGCTCCGAGCATATACAGTGCGCCGTGAGCGAAGTTGATCACATTGAGCAGGCCGAAAATTACGGCAAGGCCAAGCGATAGCACTGCATAAAAAGAGCCGTTGACCAGGCCCAGAAGAATCTGGCCCAGAAAAGCAGCAAGGGGTATGCCAAAAATGGTAATCATATTTCAACGACTGCGTCAGTTTAAATAACA
>JBOIGK010000766.1:0-4907 GCA_050742695.1 Advenella sp.
AGCCTGAAACGGTCGCCACATGCTGCAGCGAACACACTTCGTCCTGATTCAGCCAGATGGTTTCAGTCATCTGCACATTCATGATTGGCCTCCTGCAAAACGCTGCCCGCGCGGTTCAAACGCCGACGACGCAGCAGCCAGTTCGGTGTATAACGCCTTCTCTCGTTCGCTCACCGATGGGGGAACTTCAATTGTAATGACCGCATACAGGTCGCCCTGTACATTGCCACTGCCCGGAAGACCTCGTTTGGAAAGGCGCATTTTGCGCCCGGCGACCGTACCGGACGGAATGGTCAGCGCCACCGGACCGCCCAGCGTAGGAATTTCCACGCTCGCCCCCAGCACCGCCTCCCATGGGGCCAACGGCAATTGAAGCGTCAGATCATTGCCGTTTACCTGAAAATACTTGTGCGGTTGCAACTTCATGACTACGAACAAGTCTCCAGGCGGGCCGCCATTCATACCCTGCCCACCCTTGCCCGCCAGCCGCAAGCGCTGGCCATCGGCTGCTCCCTTGGGAATGCGGATGCGAAAGGTTTTCGGCACGCGGTGCAACAGGCCCTGGCTGTCATAATCGGGGACCGCCACCGAAATTTCTGTTTCGGCGCCGTTATAGATTTGTTCCAGCGTGATCGGCATGGTGAACTCGAAGGTTTCCCCATGACGCGGACGACTGGCGTAACGGGCAGCTCCTTCGCGCTGCGTCTCGGCAAATGCCTTTAGCAGATCGGACAGGTCCACATCTGAAAAATTATCTGATGATTCATGAAAATGCTCTTGCCATTGATGCGGCGGCACAAAATCATCGCCCTGCTGGTGCTGACCAAGATTGTCATAGGCGGCCCGTTTTTCCGGGTCTTTCAGTGTAGCGTAGGCTTCGGCCACTTCCTTGAATTTGCTTTCAGCATCAGGCTCCTTGGATATATCGGGGTGATATTTGTGAGCCAGGCTGCGATAGGCCTTCTTGATCTCTGCCTCGGTCGCATTGCGCTCTATGCCAAGGGTCTTGTAATAATCAACGTATTTCATTTGCACCTGCCGGTTTCAATGTTATTACGGATTTCTTGTGATTGATTTTAGCAAGTTTCCAGCAGCCTGGAGTATATAGCTACACCCAATTACCAAGAAGACACTGCACAGCATAATGACCTCGATCGGATAATGTCATTGGAATCTCACGGATGCCACGTAGTTCGCATCGCTTGTGTGGACATACCCTTATGCTTGCCGCCAAGCGCCAGCGACAAGCTGTTTGCCTTGTTGATGAGGGTATCGGCATACCCCTTCAGAATAGATCGGCTCAGCCTGCTGGATGGTCCGGAAATACTGATTGCCCCCAGCAGTTTCCAATTGACCCCGTAAACCGGCGCAGAAATACTGGAGACATCCTTGTCGCGCTCGCCAACCGAAATATAGTAGCCATTGCGACGGATGGTATCAAACTGACTGCCCGGCGCTCCGGAAAATGCAAGAATCACCTTGCCCGGAGACCCTTTTTCCAAAGGCAGGACCTGGCCCACGCTAATGTGAAATCGTATTGCCTGGGGTCCTTCGATCCGATACAGGCAAATCCGGGCATCCCCTTCCTGCACAAAAAATGTGGAACTTTCGGAGGAAAGCGCGGACAATTCCTGCAACACCGGCTCGACTGCCGCAGAGACATCAAAAGACGATCGATATCTGGCGCCCAGCCAGCCAGCTGCTGGTCCGAGGCGCCAGGCGCCGTCCTCACGCTGAACCAGATAACGATGATGGGCCAGTGTACGAGCGATACGCAATACCGTTGACTTATGCAAGCCACTGCGTGTGCTCAGTTCAAGCAGTGACAGGTACTCGTCATCCGGCAGGAAACTTTCAAGCAAGCCGATGGCACGCGACACGGCGATCACGTTGTCACCGTCTTTCTCCTGATCTTTCTTATTCTTCACCTTGTCCCCTGAAGATCATGACTGCTTATTCCTGGCAACAGCCTTTGCTGCGCATTGAACCTGGCCAAAAGGCGCCTCGCCAACATCCCTCGCTATCATAAACGCGGCCGCATCCATCACAAAAGCAATTTCAGTATGTTTATTTTGAACTTGCAGATTGTACGACTGCAGACCATTTTTTTGATTCCTCATCAAGGTACTTCCTGAACGCATTGCCATCTGCACCGATGACTTCTGCGCCCAGCGATGTATACCGTTCCTTGACCGCGGGCTCTTTTAGCGCTTGCTGAATGGCGTTTTGCAGCACCTGAATCACCGCAGAGGGGGTGCCTCCAGGGACAAGGACGCCATTCCACTCATACACCTCGAATCCCGGCAGACCGCTTTCACTGACGGTTTTTACATTCGGCAGCAGCGGATGTCGCACTTTGGAAGTGATCGCCAGTGGCCTTAGCTGCTTTGCATCAATGAGCGGAAGGGTTGAAGAGATATTGCTGAACATGATATCAACCTGAGCGCCCAGCGTCGCGGTTATGGCCGGGCCGCCACTTTTGAAGGGAACATGCAGCATTTCTATTTTCTTGCCCTGATTAAATAGCGCGCCTGCCATGTACTGCAGCGTACCATTGCCGCCCGAGGCAAAAGTCACTTTTCCCGGATTCTCACGTGCATAGGTTACTGCTGCCTCCTCGGTTGTGAAACGGGATTTAGCGGAGACAACCATCACGGTTGGCATTTTAGAGACCAGCGCAACAGGGGTCAGATCTGTTTGCGGATCGAAAGCAAGTTTCTGCAAAAGGGGATTGATTGTCAGCGGTGTCGCGTCATACAACACCGTGTATCCATCCGGTTTGGCGCGCGCCACATATGACTGACCGATAATCCCACTGGCGCCGGCCTTGTTTTCCACGATAACCGGCGTACCAAGATGCTTTTCCAGGCTTTGCGCCAGGACGCGTGCCAAAGCATCAGCAGTGCAGCCGGGCGAATAAGGAATGACCAGACTAATGGGTTTGTCTGGATAAGCTGCCAGCGCATGACCACAGCAAGCCAGGAGCATCGCCGCGAATACGGCCCTCCAACGTAATTTCATATGAATATCTCCTTTATATTTTTCATGACGGTCTTGTGAATCCCTGTTGCTGTCACCGTGCCGCACGACCACTCATTGCACTAACGGGCCGATCATGTGTATGTAGCAACGGGGCTATTGAGCGTGGGTAAACCCAGACACGTTCGCCTATGATTCGCCTCCATTGAGTATCAGCCCGGGCACTTGCGTTTCAAATTGCAGAATCGTACCCGTGGCCGATTCCGTGCAATACACGGTTTTTCTATCCGGGCCACCAAACGCAAGATTGGTACATGAAGTGCCGACCGGGCTGGTCCAGATGGAAATCGGCTCGCCCCGACCGTTCAACTGCCATACATAGCCCAGGCCGGGATTGGCCACCAACAGATTGTTTTCCAGGTCCATTGCCAAGCCATCCGGCCCGCTTGGACCATACGAGCTGAAAAAGCACCCGACTTTCGATACGCTGCCATCCGCCATAAGTGGCGCCCGCCATATTGCACTAGCACGCGTTACCGCCACAAACAGAACAGACTCATCCGCATTCAATACAACACCGTTGGGGCTGGGTATGTTATCCAGCAACAGGTCGAGCCGGCCATCCGGACATAGACGGTACAAGCGCCCGGTGGGGTCGTGCATTCCTGTCTGCCCCTGGTCCGTAAAGTACAGGTTCCGGCTGGCGTCAAATATCAGATCATTGACGCCCTTGAACCGTTCGCTGCTTCGCCTGCCAAGCAGCGGCGCAACCTGACCCGTATTGACATCCAGAACCAACAGGCCGTTTTTATAGTCTGCAATGACCAGTTCATTATCATTCCTGAATTTCATCCCGTTGGGTTCGCCGTCATATTCGCAGATCAATTCCCAGTTGCCTGACTGATCGATACGAAATACCCGACCAAACGGAATATCGGCCACATACAAGTTGCCCGCAATATCAAACACCGGCCCCTCAAGAAACGAATCAACGGGCTTGCCGTTGCGGTTGGCATGCGCCCACTCGGTCATCGTATCGCGGTAGCGAAACCGGTCGGGCAACGACGTAAAAATTTGAGCTTCACTGACTTTGGGTGAACACCGGACATACATCTTGCATCCTCCATCGCCAACGGCACTACGCCGGCATTTGGTTCTGTTTGGCGTGCGCATCGGCAAGACTGTGCAACAGGTTCTGTGCCGCGGCAACGCCCATATTGACGTAGGCCTGCCCCGTGACGCCCCCGACATGCGGACTCAGGACAATTTGCGGCTCGTTCAATAAAGGGTTGTCTTTACCTGGCGGCTCCTGGGAGTAGCTATCGAGCCCGGCGGCAAATACCTGCCTCGAATGGACCGCCGCGCACAGCGCATCCTCGTCAACCAAGCCGCCTCGGGCAGTATTGACCAGGATGACGCCCCTGCGACAGGCGGACAGGGTAGCCGCATTGATCATATTGCGATTGTCATCAGTAAGCGGACAATGCAATGAAATACAATCAGCATCGGACCAGATTTGCGCCAGACTCACCAATGTAATGTTCTCGACCGGCTGGGCCAATGGATCAAAAGCAATGATGTTCAGTCCAAGCATACGGCAAAACCCGGCCATTTTTCGGCCGATGTTGCCCAGCCCGATGAGGCCGATCGTCTTGCCCCGAAGCTCAATGCTTTTGTGAGTTGCTTTGTCCCAATGGCCATCGTGCATGCGTGCGTTCTGCTGGGGGATGGATTTGGCGCAAGCCAGCAGTAATGCCAGCGCATGCTCGGCCACGGCGGTCGCATTCGCACCGGCGGCTGCACAAACCGTAATACCGTGTTCTTTCGCAGCGACACTATCAATGGTATCAATGCCACTTCCATGTTTGGAAATGACTTTCAGGCCGCGCGCATTCTCGACGACGCGTCTGGTGATCCTTCCATAACGC
>JBOIGK010000767.1:0-10460 GCA_050742695.1 Advenella sp.
GCCTGCTGGGCATGTATGACAGATGACATTGCCATAATACAGGCGCCGAGCATGATTTGTTTAAACCCGTCCATTGGTCACCTCTCCGGTCGTGGCGATTTTCCATGGCTGAATCGCATTGTTATGATAAAAAGAAACCGTACCGCGTGCCTCAATCAGTTGGTCAAGCGTTGGCTGTACATAGCCGGTCTCATCAACAGCCCGGCTCATAATGACCTTTTGCTCGCCATTCCAGTCAAACAAAAAGCGAAATGCCGTAAGGGCTTTACTTATAACCGGTTCCTGCAATGTGGCCGGCTGCCAGGTATTGCCGCCGTCTGTTGAAATATCAACCGCCGTGATTTTGCCGTGTCCGCTCCAGGCAATGCCGCGAATTTCATGTGTTCCCTTGCGCGTGAGCTTATGTGTGCCTGATGGCTGGGTAATAAGGGACTTGCACTCCATCACAAATGAAAATTTGCGTGCGCGCCCGTCGGCCATCAGGTCTGTGTATTTTCCCGTCTCCTCTCTGGTATACCCCGGTTGGTCGGTCACATGCAGCCGACGCAGCCACTTGATGCTCATATTGCCTTCAAACCCGGGAACAAACAACCGGATCGGATAACCTTGTTCCGGCCGTAAGCGCTCGCCGTTCTGGCTATAGGCAACCAGCACGTCATCAAGACACTTTTCAATTGGAATACTGCGCGTCATGGCCGCCCCGTCCGCCCCTTCGGCAACAATCCATTTCGCTTCTTTTTTCAAGCCCGCGTGTTCCAGCAGCGTTTTCAAGGGAACGCCCGTCCACTGCGCACAACTGACCAGCCCTGCCACCTCGGCCGCTGTCTTTCCGTAAGGTGGTAAAAAGGACGGATTGCCCGAGCATTCCAGAAAATAAATAGGCGAAACACAGGGAAATTGCCTGATCTCATCCATCGTAAATACCAGAGGCCGATCAACCAGCCCATGCAGCATCAAGCGATGTTCGGCAGGATCTATCTGGGGAACGCCGGCATGATGCCGTTCGTAAAACAGGCCATTGGGTGTAATCGCGCCATCGAGTTCCTGCAACGGCGAGGTGCTGTAAGCAGACATCGGCTCTTTGAGGCCGGGGTACATATTTCTGATCGCCTTTTTTTCAAAGGCAGATGGCTTGCCATAAGGGCTTGCCGTCGGGCTACCCAGAGAGCGGGTCCACTTGGGGACGTTCGGTGGCAGGTTGGCAGCAGCATCAGCCGCAGCCTCTTTGACCGCATCCGCTGCAAGCGCTTCTCGCGCCACGCCTGCCGTAGCCACTGCCGTCACTACAGCGCTGCTATGCAAAAGGAAATTACGTCGAGCGGTCCGTGTCCCCGCAGGCACGGCCTTTAACTGCGACCCCTCACGCTCGGCAACCGCCAATGTTGACTCATCATTTTCGTTCATATTATCTCCCCACATTGCCAACGTCACAAAATAACCGACCGACCGATCGGTTTTATGCATGATAGCGATATCTACATCCCTTGGCAAGCGCAACTTGCTGCTAAAATTGGCTAATTAACATCACATGACGCGCCACCATGGCAACAACCGAAGTCATCGCTACGAACCCGTCCGGGCAAACCCTGCAACAACGTATCCTGAGAACAGCAGCGCAACTTTTCGCTGCCCACGGTTTTCATGCCGTTGGCATGCAGGCGCTGTGCGAGGCACTGCAAATCAGCCGCGGCGCGTTCTACCATCATTTCCGCAGCAAGGACGATGTCCTGGACGATATCTGCACCCGTTATATGACAGAGTTGGTACACATGGGCCGGCAAACATTAAGGGATGAAGCAGATCCTGAGCGCTGCCTGCGGCGCCTCGGGCAGGATTTGCTGCAAGTGATTGCAGCAAATCTTCCGGAGTTGACGGTGTGCTTTCGCGAAATACAGAGTCTGGGCAGCGAACGCCGCCAAAAGGTAATCGACCTGCACCGCAAATACGAATCGCTCTGGAAGGAAACAGTCGAACGCGGCGCGCAGACAGGGGTTCTGCTGCCCTATTCGCGCGTGCGCATGAAAGCCGTGCTGGGAATGTATTATTACAGTTATATCTGGCTCAATCCTGCACGGGCCGATGAACTGGCCGGCGCAATTGCGTCTTTCAATGACATCGCGTTAAAAGGCCTGCGAAAATAATTCGACCACACGTCGCTGGCAGGTTTTTTGAAGACGCCCATCGCTTCACTACAAAGCTCAGTCGTACCCAACTGATACGCACCCAGGGGAACGGTTAAGGTCAGCGATCACGACTGCATTTTGGCTACAAGCCTTTTGGCCACGGTTTCTTCGACAGAGGTGAACAGCAGTCACCAGCACGACACTCGTTTTTACTATACTGACCGTATCGCATTTCGTTCCTACCCGGCAAGCATTCGCCAGCCGGTTCATTTACCAATGACAGGAGTTTTTGCATGACGAAGATACTAGTACTTTACTACTCCATGTATGGTCATATCGAGACCATGGCAAACAGCGTTGCAGACGGAGCCCGCGGTGTACCGGGCACCGAGGTCACTGTCAAGCACGTGCCCGAAACGATGAATGAAGAGGCCTTTCGCAACGCGGGCGGTAAAACCGATCAGGCAGCGCCTGTCGCGTCTGTCCAGGAGCTGGCCGACTACGACGCCATTATTATTGGTACGCCCACTCGCTTTGGCAATATGGCTGGCCAGATGCGTACCTTCCTGGATCAAACCGGTGGCCTGTGGGCCAAAGGCGCCCTTGCCGGAAAAATTGCAAGTGTCTTTACTTCTACCGGCACCGGCGGTGGCCAGGAAATGACCATCACTTCTACCTGGACCACCCTTGCCCACCACGGCATGATCATTGTACCAATTGGCTACACGACCCCAGCCCTGTTCGACATATCGCAAGTCGGCGGAGGGACGCCTTATGGCGCCTCAACCATTGCCGGCGGAGATGGGTCGCGCCAGCCCGATGAGCGTGAGCTTGGCATCGCCAAGCATCAAGGAGAGTACGTTGCAAAAGTGGCGGTTAAATTGAAGGGATGATGTACAAGTGCCGGCGCCGGCCTGATGGGCCAGCCCGGCTTTGTCATGAGATAAGAGGCGCCTGCCTTTATCTCAGAAAGATTTTTTCAACATTCCCATACGCTCCATTGCCCGCTGCGTCACCTCGGGATTGACCAATGGCGTTGGCAATTTTCCGGCCAGCAGATCCAGCGTCTGATTCACGGCCAACTGGCTGATGCGGCGCATGCTTTCCAGGGTAATGCCCGCGATATGGCTACTGAGAATGACATTTGGCATCGTACGTAGTGGCGAGTCGTCAGGCAGCGGCTGCAATTCAAAAACATCCAGTGCAGCGCCTATGTTCTGCTGCGCCAGCGCCTCAACGAGATCGGCCTGGTTAATCACCGCACCACGTGCCACGTTGATAATACTGGCGCCCTGCTTCATCAAGCCCAATGTTCGCTGGTTTGCCATGCCTTTGGTTTCTGCAGTCAATGGACAGGCAAGTACCACAAAATCGGCCACTCGAAAAACATCATCACTGGTTACAGCACGGATATAGTCAGGCATTTTGCTCGGGTCGCGCCGATAGCCGATAACGGACATACCGAACCCGTAATGACAGATGTGGGCCAGCGCCTGGCCAATGGCGCCGACACCAATGATACCGACAGTTTTTCCACGAAGCTCAACCGCGCCATCAGACAGCACACGAGACGCACCCCACCCATCGCTGCGAAGCAGCGAATCTACCGCATGCAGGCGACGTGAAAGCAGCAGCATTTGCCCCACGACATACTCTGCCACAGCAACAGCATTTGCACCGGGTGCATTGCTCACCGGGATTGCCCTGGCGGTCGCTTCTGCGACCGGAACAATATCAACTCCAGCCCCATGCCTGACAATACCGCGAAGACGATCGGCATGCGCCAGAACAGCAGCAGCAACTGGCGAGCGCACAATCAGCACGTCGGCCTCGCATATCTCTTTGGCAAGCACCTGCTGTTCCAGCGACGACGCTACGCGCACTTGCGCATGTTCAGCCAGACGTGCTGTTTCGTTGGAATCAATCGGGTTGGTCAGCAGAACAATCGCACTCACGGGCACTCCCTGGTTTTGGTTGATACGTCAATGAAGAAACAGCGACGCATCGGCTGTGTATGCAACAGACGGCTTGCACTGCCAAAGCGTTTTTTCAAATGCGCAGTGTACCGTGGAATCGTGCAATGCGCGCCATCAGGGAAAACCCACAGCGAGCGATCTTTGGCCATGACGCTTGTGATATCGCCACCCCAGATAAACGGTGGCGCACACCCCCTTTTTCATACTTAGCATTGTTATTTCATATGAAAATTTTTTTTGAAAGAGCTTTTCATTCCCACCGAATTGTTTTAGTATTCCCAAAACTTCCTAATTTTAAGAACATCTGTCCTAACAATTAGGATTTATAAATTAATACCTTTCGGTTTATAAACCAGAGTCAAAGGAGCGCAAGTTGAATATCACAGATGTCCAGACACTGTCCTGCGACGCCGGCTGGCGCAATTACTATTTCGTCAAGATCTCGACCGACGCCGATATTTGCGGATGGGCAGAGTTCGACGAAGGCTTCGGTTCCCCTGGCGTTACTGCGGTCATTCAGAAGCTGAGCGAGATGCTGATCGGCAACCCGGTACCAAGCCAGGAGCGCTTTTACGCCGAAGCCTACAGCCGGACCCGACCTGCAGCCGGTGGGGTGGTTGCCGAAGGCATTGGTGCCCTGGAAAATGCGTTGTTGGACGTGCGCGCCAAGTCACTGGGCGTGCCCTGCTATGAATTGCTGGGCGGAAAGGTACGCGATAAGCTACGTGTTTACTGGTCGCATTGTCCGGCCTGGCGCATCAACCATCCAAAGTATTTTGGGCCCGCCGTCACCAATCTGGACGGGGTCAGAGCCATGGGCGCCGAGGCGCGTGAACGCGGTTTTACCGCACTCAAATCCAACACCTTCATTTTTGATGACGGCCCGGCCTACGCCTGGCGCCCCGGATTTGCCGCTCCGTTTTATCCTGAATTGAACGCTGATCGCCGGATCATTCGAAACCTGCGCGATTGCCTGGAGGCATTGCGTGACGGGGCCGGAGAGGACATGGAGATCCTGCTGGATCTGAATTTCAATTTCAAGACAGAGGGCTACCTGAAGATTCTGCGCGCAATTGCAGATCATGACATTTTCTGGGTTGAAATTGACAGCTATAGTCCCGACGCGCTTGCCTATATACGGAATCACAGTCCGCATCCTGTCAGTTCATGCGAGACCCTATTCGGTGCTCGAGAGTTTCTGCCTTATTTTCAGAAGAATGCCGTTGACGTGGCGATTGTCGATGTCGTCTGGAATGGCGCATGGCAGTCGATGAAGATCGCCAACCTGGCCGATATTCACGAAGTGAATGTCGCTCCGCATAATTTTTACGGCCATCTGTGCACCATGATGAACGCCCATTTCGCAAGCGCCGTGCCTAATTTTCGCATCATGGAAACAGACATCGATCGGCTTTCCTGGGACAAGGAATTGTTCACCTACGTTCCTGAGTATGTCGACGGGCACCTGATCGTTCCTGACCGTCCAGGATGGGGAACAGAACCCGTAGAAGAAGTCATCAGAGCGCATCCGCCAAAACCAGGCGGCGGACTGATCCGGCCGCGCCAGTCCCGATAACTTACAAACCGCTTTTTTTCAACCACGCAGTGACGACTCGTTTACCAAGGAGACAACCACATGATCAATGACTGGAACGCAACACTGAGCAACCTTCGCAAAGGTGGCGCCGCTTTTGCCAAACACAACCCTGCGGTAGTAACGGCCTATCGTGGCCTGAACGAGGCGCTTGGGCAGGCCAGGCATCTGGACGACAAAACGCGGGAATTGATCGCGCTGGCGGTGGCCGTCACCACGCGATGCGACGGCTGCATTTCATCGCACGCTGCCGCTGCCCAGAAGGCCGGTGCCACCGTAGAAGAAGTGAGCGAAGCCCTTGGCACTGCAGTGGCGCTCAATGCCGGCGCAGCCTACGTGTATTCGGTGCGCGCAATTGAAGCATTTGAGCAAATGGACAAATGAAATCTCTCCCGGCGGAAAGCAATTTCCACCGGGCGCAGTTTGCGGGGGCGTGGCAACAATAATTCCAAGCCACGGGTAACAGTTATCACTTTCAGATCAGGAAGTACCCAAAGGAGAAATAAAAATGAGCAGACAAGCAAAACAAGCAGTTCGATTGGGAACATCAATGGCGCTAGCCGCTGCGTGCATACTGGCGTTTACCAGTGCTCATGCCGCCTGGCCTGCCGATAAGCCAATACGCCTGATTGTGCCCTACGCTGCAGGAGGTGCCACCGATATCCTGGGTCGCGCGGTTGGAAACCAAATGGCCAGGGAACTGAAACAAACGATTGTTGTGGAAAATAAGCCTGGCGCCGGCAGTATGCTGGGCTCACAACAGGTGGTGCGTTCAGCGCCGGACGGCTATACGATTTTGCTGGGAAGTATTTCAAATGTACTGAACATGTATTTCTACAAGGACCCGCTTTATGATCTGCGCAAAGATCTCAAGCCGGTCGCGCAAATTGTATCCGTGCCCAATTTTCTGGCCGTTAGCAAATCGGTGCCAGCAAAGAATGTTGCCGAACTGATCGCGCTTGCCAAGCAGAAACCCGGGGAGCTCAGTTGCGCAACGTCCGGCGTCGGCTCCTCGCCCTACTTGTCATGCGAATTGTTCAAGGCCATGGCTGGCATTGATCTTATCAACACACCATTCAAGGGCGGGGCGCCCGCCATTCAATCGGCGATCGGCAATCAGACAACCATGGTGTTTGCCAACGAGGCCTGGCCATACATAGATTCGGGCCAATTGCGTGGACTGGGCGTTACTACCGCCGAGAGATCACCTTATTCCAGGGATATCCCAGCCATATCAGAAACATTGCCAAAATACGACGTCACGGCCTGGTATGGGTTCTGGGTGCCCGCCAGCACGCCTGACAAGATCACCAACGCGCTAAGCAAGGCAGCTGCAGATGCGCTGCAAAACCAGGGAGTATTGAATACCCTGAAACAGCTGGGCGCTACGCCAAAACCCTCAGATCCGCAGCAATTTGCAGATTACGTCGATACCGAAATAGAACGCTGGGCCGCGATTACCAAAGAGATGAATATTCAGGCCAAATGACATAACAAGGCATTGCAATACACATGCAACAGGAACCGTGATGCGACGACTAGGTGATGTACTGAAACATTGGGCAGAACATACCCCAAACAACCCGGCGATTTCGGATGAAATCCGCTCGCTCAATTATGGGCAGTTGAACCAGGCTGTGGCCGATTGCCGGCGCTTTCTGGCCGATTGCGGCCTTAGACCTGGCGATCGCGTTGCGTTGATCGGCGAAAACAGCACCGTGCTGGCAACACTGATTCTTGCCGCTGGGCTTGATGACATCTGGGTTGTCCTGGAAAACGCCCGCCGTGCCCCGCTTGAAACCGATGCCGTATGCAGCCACGCCCAGCCTCGGCGTATTCTTTACCTGACCGAGAACTCGCCTTCGGCCAGCGAGCATGCCAGTCGTCATGACGCACAAGCAGTAGCGTCGCCTGTTGGGGCGCTGGCAATGGGCCCGTTAATGGATACATTGCCAGAGCCGTGTTACGGATCGGCGCAGGACCAGGTGGCTGCGCTGATCTACACCACCGGTAGCACCGGCACCCCCAAAGGGGTGATGCTCACACATGGCAACTTGCTTTATATTGGCTCCCTGATGCAGCAGCAGCGACACCTGATACCTGAGGATCGGGTGTACGGTATCCTGCCGATTACACATGTCATGGGCTTGTCTTCTGGCCTGCTTGGCACGCTGGCCTCTGGCGCCCATGTGCAACTGGTGCCGCGTTTTGCCATTGCCCATTGCGTAAATAGTCTGAACCGCGAGGGTATCTCTATTTTGCAGGGCGCCCCCGCCATGTTTTCGCGGCTGGTCAAATCAGAACAAATACAGGACTTGCAGTCTGCGACGCTAAGAGTCATAGCGGCAGGAGGCGCGCCGCTGGATCCCACCCTTAAGCGGGAGGTGGAACAGACTTTCGGCCTGACACTGCATAATGGTTACGGCCTGACCGAAGGTTCGGCCGTCTGCTGGACCCGGCTGGAATCTGCCAATCCTGATTGTGCCGTAGGACCGCCCAACCCCGGCGTAGAGATTGCAATCCTGGATGCTGAGCGCAAGCCGGTGAAACAGGGCGAGCAAGGCTCATTGTGGGCCAAAGGTCCCAATATCATGAAAGGCTATTTTCGCGACCCGCAACGAACTGCGGCAGTCCTGACAGCCGATGGTTGGTTCAATACAGAAGACCTGGCCAGGCAATTGCCCGATGGCCGCATCAACATTGAAGGCCGCACCAAGGATCTGATTATCCGGTCAGGCTTCAATGTTTCTCCACTTGAGGTTGAAACCGCACTGAATGCCCATGAACAGATTCAGCATTCGGCGGTGCTGGGACACACCATCTGTGGCAACGAACAGATTGTCGCAATGATCGAACTCATCCCAGGCGCCTGCTTGAAAGAAGAAGACGTACGCCTGTTTTTGCAGGATCGCCTCTCTCCCTACAAGCGACCTGGACGAATCCTTTTTGTCGAAAACCTGCCCGTTGCCCCCAATGGCAAGGTACTCAAACACCAATTGAAACAAACCCTGAAGGAGCTGACATGACCGATGCCGTGACCTATGAATCCCGTGATGGTATTGCCATTATCACCATCAATCGCGAAGACCGTATGAATGCCATCGGCCCTGAGGTGGAAGCCGGCCTGGCCCTGGCCTGGAAGCGCCTGAATGACAGTCAGCAAGACCGCGTCGGCATTCTTACCGGCGCTGGTACCAAGGCGTTTTCTGCCGGCAAGGACATGGCCTCTACGGCACCGCCCGACTACCGCAGCTTCACCCCGAATGTCGGCGTTCTGCTGGAAAAGCCGCTAATCGCGGCGATCAGCGGCTGGTGCATTGGCGGCTCGATTGTCTTGACGCTCATGTGCGATCTGTGCGTGGCTACCGAAGACGCCAAATTCATGTACCCGGAAGCCAAGATGGGCTTTGCCGGTGGCATGATTGCATCGGCAGCAGCCAGAATTCCTCATAAGGTGGCAATGGAATTAATGTTGCTTGGAGAACCAATTACCGCCCAGCGCGCTTATGATGTTGGTATGGTTAACCGGGTGGTCCCGGCGGGTCAGCACATGGTTGAAGCCATGAAGCTGGCGCGACGCCTGGCTGCCAATGCACCATTGGTAATGAATATGCTCAAGCGCCTGGCCGCCCAGACCACGCCCATGAGTCCGGTGGAAATCGCCGGCCACGCCTGGCGGGAGAACCAGCGGGTGTTTGAGAGCGCCGACTTTGCCGAAGGATTGGCAAGCTTTATCGAAAAACGCCCGCCGGCTTTCAAAGGGCAGTAAAACCGTGCATGATTGTATAAACATGGAGCGTTCACGCCGCCTGCAAAGCAGTGCAAATGATCGAAACGAACATAGAGACAAATGACAATGAATACGCCGAACCGGAACCGCCTGAGCGATTTTATTCAAGCAGCCACCAGACTCATGGACGACCATGATGACAACCAGCGACCACCGGCTGGCATGAAGTCCTTGCTGGCTGAGCTCGTTGCCCAGGACGACTGGCTGCCCGAATTTTGCACCGTGCCGCACCCCACTTTTTATCAACAATTTCTCCTGCACTGTGATCCTCTGGAGCGCTTTTCACTGGTCAGTTTTGTATGGGGACCGGGGCAACAGACACCGGTTCACGACCATATGGTGTGGGGGTTTATTGGCATGTTGCGCGGTGCAGAACTGAGTCAGCGCTATCGCACCAATCCGGATGGCTCGCTCGCTGCAGACGGGAAACCGGACCGGCTCGAACCCGGCATGATCGACGCGCTGTTACCGTCCGAAGGCGATATACATCAAGTGTTCAATGCATACGACAATAAACCTTCTATCAGTATTCATCTTTATGGCGGTAACATCGGCGCGGTCAGTCGGCATGTTTTCGACCTTGCAAGCGGCCAGCCAAAAACGTTTATCTCCGGCTATTCTTCCGACCTGATTCCCAACGTCTGGGATCGTTCTGCGAGCCGGAAAACCTGATGTCGCCGGTATGACGAACCCGTTCTTTTCCCCTGCTCTGATGTATTCTGTCGCCTTATCACTTAGCGTACAGGGAAGGATATATAACGTCATGGATAAAACACTCATCAAAGGCCTGAAGGTCCTGGAAGTCGTTACCGGCTCTACCGAGAGAATCCGAACCATCGAGGAACTGGCAGATAAAGTTGGTCTGACACGCAGCAATACGCACCGCACTTTGCAAACACTTATTCATGCAGGTTTTGTGGCACGCGATGATCAGGACAACTACATAGGGGGTATCCGGCTGTTTGAACTGGCGGCAA
>JBOIGK010000768.1:0-10564 GCA_050742695.1 Advenella sp.
TTGTTCTGAGCGCGCGAATATCGGCCTCAACCAACACCAGCGCCTCTTTGATCTGCAGCGCATTAGCGGTATCCATAATGTCCTGGGTGGTCGCTCCCCAGTGGATGTACTTGCCCGCTTCTTCGCACTGCTCTGCAAGCTGGGTGACCAACGGCAGTATGGGATAGCCCACATTTTCCGTTTCGTGTTTAAGGCGTTCAAAATCGAGTTGCTCAAACTTTATCTGGTTTTCGATTTCGGCCGCGGCCGTTGCCGGAATCACATTCAGGCGCGATTGCGCCTTTGCCAGGGCTATTTCAACCGCAATGTATTTGCGAATAAGGCTGGCATCCGAGAACACATTGCGCATGGCCGGCGTACCAAACGTATCGCGAAACAGCAGGGAATCAAAAACAGTGGATGCAGAGGCTGACAGCATGAGGTCATTTCCATTATGTACGAACATATTAATATAATATATTATGTACGTACATATTAAATATCGGTAATAACCCTCATTTGGCCAATTGCCCGTATAATTTCCAGCATGAAAAAACTGACTAAATACAATGAAATTGCGCTGAGCCTGAAAGACGACATTGCCTCCGGAAAATACGGAATCGGCAGTCTGTTGCCGACGGAATTCGAATTATCGGCCATGTACAGCGCAAGCCGGCAAACCGTCAGATCTGCGATCGCAGAACTGGCTCGCCAGGGATTTGTCAGTCGCACCAAAAAACTGGGCACACGCGTAGAATCCGCGCTGCCGCAAAACATGTACTTGCACCGGCTCGATTCAATCAACGATCTGGTGCAGTTCAGCAATGAGAATAAAAAAGTAGTGCAGACGCTGGAGCAGATCGTGCTGGACAAACAATTGGCCCAGGAATTGGGGCTGGAACCAGGGCTGCATGCATTGAAAATATCAACAATGCGATACGGCAAGGCCGGGGACAAATTGCCGATCGGGTGGACCGATATTTATGTTGTGTTGCCTGATCTTGACCTGGCATTACTGGCCGACAGGGTCAAAGCAAAACCGGATGTATTGGTCTGCGCGATACTGGAGGAAGAATTCAACGTGACGCTCAAGGCGGTGAGTCAGGAAATTGATTCCATTCTTTTGCCACAGGCGCTGGAAGCCGTGCTGCAAACCCCCTCTCCTGCCCCGGCCCTGAAAGTAATCAGACGGTATATTGACAGTAATGATGATGTAGTGGAGATTAGCATCACCTTGCATCCTGGCGGCCGGTTTTCATTATTGCTGGATGCAAAGCGGGAGATGTAGGGGCGTTCTTCACATGAATGAACTTACCGTGATCATGGCCCAATCGCATAAGACGCACATTAGTGCGCGGCATGGCAAACCAGAGAAATTCTGCCGCGCTCTGAGCCGGTTTGATCCTGAATAAAAAAGCGTAATTGATTTGGCCAAGTAACAAGCACCTGAGGGCCTGTTGTTCAACCTGCCTGTGCAGGCTTTGCGAATATTGCAAAAGTCATATCCGGCACCCTGCATTGTTTGCGCTGCCTGTCCTGCCTACAATCGGGCCATGGCTTGCTTGCGACGGTACCGCAGCGAGCTACTATATAATCATATTCAATATAGAAATAAAACCAGGAGACATCGAATATGCGTCTAATTGATGCGGATACACCTGAGAAAATTCGTCTGCAGCCCCAGCAGGCTGTGCATTTGGGAGAGGCAGCGCTAAGGGGCATTGGCTACACCGAAGAAGAAAGCCGCATTATCACTCACCATCTCGTGGACAATTCCCTGTGTGGCTATGAGTTTGCCGGCTTGCCGCGTATCCTTGCCATTGCCGACAGCCCCGAATTGCAGAACCCCCGTTATCCGGTCAAGGTCATCCATGAGACACCGGTTTCGGCATTGCTGGACGGGGGAAACCACGTCGGCTATATTTCCGTCAACGCCGGAGCCGAATTGGCGATCAAGAAAGTGCAAGAGTCGGGCATTGCCGTGGTCGGTGTGTCAAATAGCTGGTTCAGCGGTCGTAACGCTTACTACCTGGAAAAAATAGCCCGTGCCGGATATGTCGGAATCCATACCGTTAGCGGAAGCCCGATGGTCGTGCCGATAGGCGCAAAGCGCCCGGCTTTGGGCACGAATCCGATCGCCTTTGCATTTCCCGGTGAAAAGGACCCGTTTATTTTCGACATGGGTACGGGCGCGACCATGTGGGGAGAAGTACTGCTGCATGCCTTCCTGGAGAAAGACTTCGACGACGAAGTCGGCGTAGACGCCAACGGCACCCCAACCCGCAACGCCAAAGCCATTGTCCAAGGCGGCGTGGTCCCGTTTGCCGGACACAAGGGGTATGGCCTGTCGCTGGCCATCCAGGCGTTAGGCCTGCTTGCAGGCGCCAGGCGGCGCTCTGGCAAGGTATCGGACTTCGGCTTTCTTTTTATTGCCTTTGATCCTGAAATATTAATGCCGGCTGCGGAGTTCAAAGCCCAGTTGTCGGAACTTCTGCAATCAATAAAAGCGCTGCCCAGGCAGGACGGCGTGGACGAGATCCGCATCCCTTCAGAACGCTCGCAACGGGAGCGAAGCATCAGGCAAGAACAAGGTATTCTCGTGCAGCGCCGGGTCTATGATCGATTGACGCAAATGCGTGACTCAGATGGATGAGCTGGCTGCAATCCGGGTGTTCGCCCGGGTAGCCAGGGCGGGCACCTTTTCCGAGGCGGCGCGCCAGCTCGATATGTCAACGAGCTCGGTTTCACGCCAGATCAACGCGCTGGAAGAATCCCTGGGAATACGTTTGTTCAAACGTTCAACGCGCAATCTGGTCTTGACCGAGGCAGGGGAAACCTACCTGACCTCAATCGACCCGGCATTGAAGCAGCTGGAGCTGGCCAGGAGGACGGCGCTTTCCTATCAGCGCACGATCAGTGGCTCCATACGCTTTCATGCCCGTACTTCAGCGGGGACAGAAGTCATCGTACCTGCCCTGTCCGAGTTCTTCATCCGCTACCCTGATATTGAAATTGATATCACTCTGACCGATGAACGTGTCGACCTTCTTGCCAATGGCATTGATGTTGCGGTATGGCTGGGCAAACTCGAAGACTCCAGCATGGTGGCAAGAAACCTGAGCAGCAGCCGGCGCGTAATATGCGGTAGTCCGGCCTATCTGCAGCGCCATGGCATTCCGCGCAAGCCCGACGATCTGCTGCAACACAGCTGCCTGGTCTACTTGCAGCATAACTACCTGAAAGACTGGCGTTTTCAGAAGGATGGCCAGTCTTTTGTCATTCCTGTCTCTGGCAAATTGCGCACGCCCAATAGCGTGGTGCTTATGGAAGGCGCCAAACAGGGACTGGGACTGGTCATGTTACAGGGGTGGATGGTTCGCAAATCGGTGCAGGAAGGCTCGTTGCAAGCGGTTATGGAAGATTATGACGCCTACCCGACAGAAGCGGATACAGCGTTGTATATTGTCTATCCGCATCGACACGGCCTGCCTTTGAAAGTGCGGGTTTTTATCGACTTTTTGGTGCAGCTGTTTGATCCTGAATCGCAGGCGTCTGCGTGATCGTTTTGCTCACGTCTGCCAGACGATAAATCCGGGCGGCATTGCGCCAGAACAATAGGTCTTTTTCGTCGGGTGTCGCAGCCTGCGTAATTCGCTTCATCGCATTCCAGCCCACACAATAACTGTGGGAGCCTCGGTCTGCCGGAAAATTACTTTCAAACATACAGCGCGCTGCACCGAAAGCGTCGATACATGGCTCGATCCAAGGTCGCCAGATATCGGCCAACGCTTGCGAATTGGCCGGCGTACCGCCCTGGCTTGGCCAGCCGAGTCCCGTCATCGGCAAACCCAGCCCGCCCAACTTCACCGTCACATTGTCGCAGCGAGCCAGTTCGCGCATATTCTGCAGCCACTGGGTTCGCACCTGTGCAGCCTGGCCTTCGTACCCTCGTGTTCCCAGCACGCCGCCACAGTGATTAAGGATGATGCAAATCGATGGAAAATCCTGCGCCAACGCGGTCAGCCTGGGCAGTTGATGAAAAAAGAGCCACGCGTCAAATGATAGGCCAAAGCGGCCCAGTTGTGCGAATCCCCGGCGGAAGGTCTTATCGTCGAGCAACCCCGGATAGGACGGGTAGGCGGGATTGAGCAGTTCGGTGTCCTTATCCCATGCCAGCGGTTGCCGTATGCCCTTGAAATAATTGCCACCGGCGCCCATGTGCGATTCCAGTACAGGACGGACCCGCTCGCCCAATGTCAGGTCGGCGAATCCGACAATACCGGCACAAATACGCGGCACTTCAGGAGGCGCCTTATCGCAGGCCAGGGCGATATCATGGGCAAACGCCGTCTCGCCGATAGCCTTGAGCGCTTCAGGTCCGTGTTCCCGCAGCATCGAACGCGCCTGCACATAGACCGTTGCCCGGACATCATGCCCACTGCATATATCGGTGAGCATGTCATTTAGCAAATACCGAATGCCGGGCCTGTCGTACAGGTGATGGTGAGCATCGATAATCAACTGGTCCGGATCGAGTGCGAGCTCGCGGGTGACAGGCAACCGGCAGGCGTCACCAGGGGGCTGGTCCTGGCCATTCACGGCTGGACTCCGGCCTCGCCTGGGGCCGGGCGCTCCAGCTCTGGCGCCCGGCTCGCCGGAAGACCGATTTCAAAGCAATTGAGCGTGAGCGAAACCAGACAGTAATAGCCCAGTATCGCAACCAGCTCTACCAGGCCACGCTCTCCCAGCGCCTGAAGACCCTCGGTGTAATGCGTCGACGATAGCCGGCCGCAAGAGAGCACCTCGCGTGAAATCGCATAGACGGTTTTTTCTTTCACCTCGCTAAACGCCGGCTCACGACGGTCGGCAATTGCATCGATGGCGGCAGAGTCCAGTCCTGCCTGCAAGGCCAGTTTCTTGTGCGCGGTCCATTCGTGATGCGACGTCCAGTGGCGCGCGCAAACCAGTATGGCCAGCTCGGTCAATCTGGGTGTCAATGACGTATCAAAACGCAACAAGGCGCCCAGATCCTGGGCGCGCCGCGCCAGTTCGGGGTTGCGAAGCCAGGCGATCATCGGAGCCGGAATTTTGCCCCGAGGTCCCGCTCGCGCGGCCTCGCAGGCAGCAGTCTGCTGCGCAGACATTTCAGATGGATCCAGCATGGGAAGGCGTTGCATACAGTTCTCCTGATCATTCTAAGTGGTTGGACGCGCGGCTGTCATGCCGCCATCGACGACCAGTTGCGTCGCAGTGATATATCGCGCTTCGTCGCTGGCAAGAAACAGCACGGCATGGGCCACATCCCAGGCGTCTCCCATCCGGCCCACAGGAACGCTGGCGTGGCGTTTTTCAATAAATGACCCGGCATCTTGTATGCCCAGTTGCGTGACCAGCCGGTTAGAGACCAGGGGCGTGTCCATCACGCCTGGAACGACGGTATTGACCCGGATTCCTTTGCGCGAGTAAGCGATCGCTACAGCGCGACTAAAGGAAAGCACTCCCCCCTTGGACGCAGCATACGCCACGCTCACCCGTCCTTGATCCTGAAAACTCATGCAACCGATGCTCGACAAGTTCACGATTGCCCCTCCCCCTGCTCCCGAATTGAATTGCCGCTCCATGACAGGCAAAACGTGCTTGCATCCAAGAAACGCCGTTTTCAAGTTCAGTTCCATCTGCTCATCCCACGCCGTCTCTGGCATCGAAACCGGGTCGCCAGGTGCGCTTCCGCCCACATTGTTGACCAGCACATCGATGCGCCCGAACCGATCCAGGCATGCTCTGACGGCCAATTGCACTTGCTCGCTGTCGGTCATATCGCAGCTTTGGCAGGCCCAGTTTTCATGTCCTTCTTCCCGCATGGCTGCATTCGTGCCTTGCAGCGCACTGTCGTCCCTGTCCACGCCGAACACATGGGCCCCCTGGCGCGCCATCAACACTGCCGTCGCCTTGCCATTTCCCCATCCCTGCCCGGCCGCCCCGGCGCCCGCCACAAATACCACTTTTCCAGTCATATCAAGCATCGCTGCTCCTTTCATGCTTAGTGAACCGCTATTGGCGTTACGCAATGAGCCCGACTTCGCTTGCCTTTATATGCAACGCGACGTAATGGGAATAAATGCGCGCGTGTGCAAGCCCGCCTCCCATGAACCACAGCCCCTGCTGTGGCGTTGGTCGAAACATATTGCTCAACTCGCCATCGTCGGCCAACCCCCAAACCGGCCCGATCTTGTCGGCGATGTCCTCGCCCAGTAACTCGCGCACGACCTCGTTCTGGTTCTGGTAGCCTGTGGCCGTCACAAGCAGGTCGGCCTTGTAAATGCGCCCGTCCTTCATCTGCAAGCCCGTTTCGACAAAGCGCTCGATGTCTTCGTACTGGATCAGCCCGACCTGGCCATCGATGATCAGTTCCGAGCAGCCGCAATTGAGGTAGTAGCCGCCAAAGCGGCGACGCAGTTTCATTTGGTGCCCGGTGTTATCTTCCCCTATATCCAGCTTCATGCCCTTGGCTCGAAGGCCAGCGATAAGATCCTTATCCATCTCCAGCATTTTTTCGACAGCCAACTGGTAGCCACGCACCAGCAAAGGGTAGGTGCTGGCCGTGGCAATCAGATCGCAGTCCTCCAACGGCAGGCCTTCGTTGTAGTAAAGAGAATGATTGATCCCGGCAGCCTCGACACTTGCCACCGTAATGGAGCCACGCTGTATCAGCGAGACATTTGCGCCGTGAGCGTGCAGATCCTGCGCAATATCATGACCACTTGTACCAACGCCCAGCACTAATGCCGACTTGCCTCTCCAGGCAGAGCCGTCGCGGTAGTCGTGCGTATGCAGGATCTGCCCTGCGAAATCATCAAGGCCGGGGGCACGCGCCGGCTTGGGCTTACCCACGATGCCATTTGCAAAAACAATATGGCGGGGGTTCAGGCGCCGCTCGGGGTGCTCGCGCCGTTGAACGCGCGCCGACCAATGTCCTGCTGCCTCGTCGTAACTGGCGCCCTTGAACTCGGTGTCCGTCCAGACGTTGCACTCCATGGCCCAGGCATACGTTTCGAGCCAATTGCCAAGCATATCCTTTGGCAGATAGAGCGGCCAACTGGGCGGGAAAGGCATATAAGGCAAATGGTTAAGGGGAACACGATTGTGAAGTGCCAGGGAGTGGTACCGGTTCCGCCACACATCCCCGACACGCGTCAGTTTTTCCACCACCAGGGTATCGACACCCTGCAGGCGCAGCCGCGCCGCAAGGCTGAGTCCTGCCTGACCGGCGCCAACGATCAACACCGCAGGCTCTCTGTCTTCGAATGCCCGCTCCCGTTGCCGCCTTTCTGTCCAGTTCTCGCCGCCAAAGGCGCGAGAATATGCCTGCCCACTGGGACGACGTGCATTGATGGGCTCTTCATGTCCCTTCAGTTCGTCAAGAGAGGTCATGAGCACCCATGCCCGCTCCGGTTGATCTGCCAGTACTCTGACGATGCCGTGGCCGCGACCGGCCCGGCTTTCAAACCCGAAGATCGCCTCTATGACGTCCACGCCGGTCCGGGTGACGCGGCGCGGTGGCGTGCGGCTTGTGTCCAGCGCAAACGTGCTGGTTTGCGCGCTCGTCTGTGCATCAAGCAGGCCCTGGACAATCTGCTGGGCGCCCACCTGGGGCGTAATGTTCCAGGTGAAGGCCAGCAGGTCCCGCCAATGGCTATCGGCAGCAAAAATATCAAGAAGCTGCTCGCGATCTCCGGAACATAGCGAGGCCTCGAAACGCGATAGCCAATCGCGAACGATATCTGTATTCTCGATCAGCCGGGTTCGATCAAGGATCATGTCATCTTGCATCTGTGCTCCTGTATAGTGGCGTCGACAGAGCCTGGAAAGGCCGGGTAGCACGTTGGATTCTTTTCTACCCAGGCTTGTCGTCGTCAGGAAATTCTAGTTGTGAAGGCGACCTGGAAATAGTGATGTTCCCGGTAAACAATCTTGCTCCATACGCAAAGGCCATGGGAGTACACAGGAAATGCGACAGCTTCCCTGATTATGCAAAACACATTTTCAGTTTCGTGCCATATACAACATGAATCCAATCCCTAGAATGATGCTATGACACGACATGCCAGTAACACACCAAAGGAGACAATATAATGAAAATGGATAGACGGACATTTTTGAAAACAGCCGGCGCGCTCCCAATGATTGGACTGGGCACCACAGCATACGCAGAGCAATATCCTTCCCGGCCTATAAAAATTGTTGTGCCGGCATCGGCAGCCACCTCCATTGATGTAGCTGCAAGATTTTTCATCGAACCCCTGTCACGAAAGCTCAAGACTCCCGTGGTGGTCGAAAACAAGCCAGGTACCGGCGGGCTGATCGCCTATGCCAGCACTGCCAAAACCCAACCTGATGGCTATACCCTCATGCTTGCGGGAATTCCTATGTATTTGTTGCCACTGTTGTCGACGGGGACTGCCCAATTCGACGCCAGGGCGGACTTTACACCAGTTACGCGGGTCGCCCGGGTTTCCTTGGGCGTTGTCGTGGCGCCAGACTCTCCCTATCTGACATTAGATGACTTGATCCAGGCAATGAAAAAAAGGCCAAATGAACTGACCTATTCCTCCCAGGGAATTGGCAGCACGGCGCATCTTTGTTCGGTGCTGTTTACGCATATGAGCCATACCAAGGCGCAACACGTGCCCTACAAATCCACCACCACCGCCACCACAGACGTAGCAGCAGGACGAATCACATTTACGACTCAAACGGCACCTGCATTGCTAGGCTTGATCCAGAGCGGCAAATTACGGCTGTTGGCAGTGACGGGAGAAGAACGCTGGGAGCCATTCCCCAACGTGCCTACCGTGCAAGAGGCAGGTGTCCCCGATTTCGAACTGTCGTCCTGGCTGGACTTCGTCGCTCCAAAAGGAACACCTGAACCTGTTCTCCAATTGCTTACGGACCAATTCAGTCAAATTGCGAACTCTTCAGAATACAAAACATTCTGCAAGCAGCAGATTATTTTTCCTGAAGTGGTGGGCTACCAGGAACTTGCCCGGCAGATGCCTGACGAAGCAGCCAAATGGAAACGGATCGTTGATCTGTCCAAATCCAGCTGACGCATTTGCATCGCTATGCGCATTCCGACTGCAACGTACCAGGCACTTCTGCCGCTTCTGTACTGACCCTTTCCTTGAACACCAATGGCACCACACTCAGCACCCCGATTACTGCGAGCCCCGCTCCTACCCACAGCGGGGCGCGCATGCCAAAGTCCAGGCTGATGCCCAACCCACCCAGCGCTGAGCCCGCAAACAAGCCAATATTAATGACGGACGCATGTACGGTATTGACAAGTGGGCTTGCGTTTGCCGTCTTGATCACGCGTGCCACCATGGCCGGGTTCAGCGCAACGCCGGTCAGCCCGATCAATATCAAGGCGCCCAGAGCGACAGGCTGCAGTTGCCCGAAAAGCGCGAATGCAATGAGCGCTGCTGTCAGGACGATCTGGCCCCAGAACAGGACCTGCATGGTATGACGGTCGGCAAGTCGCCCCACAATAAAATTGCCAATGACAGTTGCTGCGCCATACAGCATGAGCAGCAAGGGAATGGTTGAAGCGTCATAGCCACTCACGTTGAGCAAGATAGGAGAAAAATAGCTGAATGCGGCAAAGGTGGCGCCAATAATCAAGGCGCTGGTGCCGTATGCGGCCCACAGGCGGCCGTTATTTAGCGAAACCAATTCTGCCTGCGCACTGGTGCGTTGTTCAATCCGCGAGGCCGGCAGCGTAAAGGCAAGCAGGACCCCCGATGCTGCCGTCATTGCGGCCACCAGCCAGAATACGAAGCGCCAGCCGAACGCCTGTTCCAGCGCAGTGGCTGCCGGCACGCCGAACACAGTTGCAAACATCAGGCCGCTGATAACGATAGCGGCCGAGCGGGCCACCTTGCCGGGCGCAACCATTTGGGCGCAAATGGCCAACGCCAGGCCGAAACAGGCCGATGCAGCAACGCCGCACAATATGCGCCCCACGACCATGATTTCATATGTGGTTGCCGCAGCGGCAACCGACTGTCCAATCGTATAGACCCCGATAAGCACAAGCAGTGCACGCTTGCGTGGCACGTTCAGCAGGGCCAGCATCAAAACAGGCCCGCCAATGACCATACCCGCAGCGTAATAGGAAATCAGATAGCCAACTTCAGGAACCGAGACATTCAGCGCCTGGGCCAGCGAAGGCATCATGCCCGCCACCATGAACTCGGAGGTGGTCAGGGCAAAAACAGCGAGCGCCAGGAAGTAGACAATCACAGGCATGGTTTGTTGCTCTTGAATCTTAGACATTTGCGCCGCCATCAATCAACAGGCTGGCCCCGGTAATCGAGCGTGCCGCATCGCTGGCCAGATACACAGCCATGGCAGCGATCTCTTGCGGCGTGTTGAAACTGGGAATGGCGCGCAGGCTGCGTTGACCGTCGGCATGCTCGCCATTGGCCGGATTCATGTCGGTGTCGGTCGAACCCGGCTGGATAATGTTGACCGTGATGCCACGCGGCCCCAGGTCGCGCGCGGCGCCTTTGGTCAGCCCCCACAC
>JBOIGK010000769.1:0-2748 GCA_050742695.1 Advenella sp.
GTTGCATGCTTGCCAACACCGCTCTGAAGTGACGCCGATATCAAGCGATACGCTTCCGGTGACGGGCGCCCGGCGCCAGCAAAAACAACCCGAAAGATCGCGCCGGGGCTGGCTGCATCAACCGATATGGTCCAGCCATGGGCCTGGGCAATCTGCTGGCAAATGGCCAGCCCCAGCCCTGATCGACCATCACTGTCTGCGCCTCGCCAAAAACGATGGAATATCTTGGGCAAGTCGTTCTGATCAATGCCAGGTCCGTAATCGCGCACGGTAAGCCCGTTCTCATCGTGCAGAATCTGTACGGTGGTTCCAGGCGGTGCGTGCTGAATGGCGTTCTCCAGCAAATTGCGTATGAGAATGGCCAGCGCTGCGCCGTCGGCCTTGATCAGAATTGGTTTTGCCAGTGCATTGGTATTGATCGCCACATCACGACTGTCAGCCAGCCGGTCAAGTTTGACGATCGCCTCTGCCACCACCATGGCCGGGTCCGTTTCAGCCATGATGTAATTATGGGACTCGCTGCATTCGGCCAGTTGCAATAATTGCTGAATCTGGCGTGACATGGCGTCGATGTCGGAAAGCAGCTGTTCCCGGTCGCTTGACTCGCCCAGCTCGACGGTGCCACGCATCAGCGCCAGCGGTGTTTTGAGTTCGTGCGCAGAGGTAGCCAGAAATTCCTGCTGGACGCGATACCCGTTGGCCAGTCTATCAAGGGCGCCATTAAATGCAGTGATCAGGGGCACCAGCTCGCAGGGCAGACTCTCGGTCGCCAGCCTGGCTTGCAAATTTCCGGGGGTAATACGCGATGCGGCCAGCGATACCTTTTGTACCGGTTTCATCAGACGATAAATGGTACACAGTACGATGGCACTGAAAATCAACAAGGCAACGATGGTCATAACCAGCATGGTGATTCGCACTGTACCGCCATCATTTTGGGTCAGCGCCTGCTGAAAGCGCTCGCTGCGAGCAACCTGCACATAATATTGAGGACCTGGCCTGGTAACTGCGAATGTAGCAACATGGAGTAAATTGCCGTCAGGCGCCAGGTCAAATCTGTTTAACTGCGGGTTAAAAGCCTGTCCGGCGGGCGCAAACGCTTGGGCGCCGTCGTCTGATGCAAGCAGCACGTTACCTTGCGCATCAACAACGCGATAGACAGCATCATCTTTCAAAACCTCGAAAACGCTGGATAAGCCCGGATTTACGTTGACTGCAACAGGTCTGCCTGCAGAGTCAAAGACCAGGCCATCGGTCAGTTGACGTTCGTTGCCGGCAAAATCAGCTTCCAGCATCACGCGCGGAAAATAAGTAATGACTACATGAGACAGAATCGCGACAAATGCCGTTGTGATAATCAGCGCAATGGTGGTGGTAAAAAGCAGCTTTCCGGTCAGGCTATTGAGTTTCATTATCAGCCTTTTGAAGGGCAAAGCCTTTGCCTCGCAGATTAACAATTTGCGTGAAGGAACCCGCCGCCAGGATTTTGCGGCGCAGACGGTGTACCGCGACATCCAGCGCGTTGGGCGTGACGCCTTCTCCGAGGCCCCAGCCGGCCGCCTCAAGACGACTGCGCTGGACCACCTGGCCTGCTGCCTGAACTAATGCCAGCAGGATCTGCAGTTCTGCCGGAGCCAGAGGCGTAGACACGGTTCCGTAATTCATGCAGCCGCGCGCCGTGTGCACGGAAATGCCAGCGAAAGCCGGCTCAAGGCTGGTCAATATATGGGGCCGGCGCATCAGCGCGCGCACCCGGGCGACCAGTTCCTCTAACGAAAAGGGCTTGGGAAGATAGTCGTCTGCGCCCGACTCCAGTCCTTCGATGCGATCATGAATGGCATCTCTGGCCGTGACCATCAGGCAGGGCGTTGCATTGCCATCGGCACGCAGGCGCCTGACCAGGTTAAGGCCATCGCCGTCCGGTACACTGCGGTCAATCACGAATACGCCGTATAAGCCGGGTGTCATGGCCGGCCAGACGGAGTCCAGACGTTCGAAAACATCTGCCTCAATGCCGGCAGCCGCCAGGGCTTTGCACATGAGCACGGCCATGCGCGGATTGTCTTCCAGGATTGCAATACGGTTAGATGACATGTGTTCTTCAGAATCTATACAGGTAGCCCATTCGTAGCGATGGAGAGGTACTGCGCCGCACCAGCGGACTATCGGTGACGCCAGAACCCCAACGCTGTACTCCAACGTCCAGGAATAGATTCTGATGTCTGGTGAGGGCGTAATCTATTCTGATACCCGCGTTGACACTGGTGGTGGATTTTCCCTCGTAACGAGCGCGCTCAGTATTGACTTCGCTGTCCTTGACCCCGAAGTAATAATCCACGTCCTTGCTATCGGACCATTGGACACCGGCGTAAGGCGTGATCTGAATCCGATTGCCAGCGTCGAAGGAACGTTCCACCGCCAGTTTAATACGATTACCCTTGCTCTTGCCCAGGGCGCGCATCCATTCGAGTGAAACGTCGGCAACGCCGCTATGCCAAGTGGTGGCCAGCCCTAGCCATAATCCTCCTTCGCGCTTGTCCATACCCGACAGGTAGGAAGAATCTGATGATTTATAACCATCGCCCAAAGCGTATCTGGCCCGGATCGAAAAATCCACGGGGCCGGCAGAAGGCAGTTTGGCATCGAAGGTCGTGCCGAAAAGCCGTACGTATCGGTTCTGAAATCCCAGCAGGGGGATGGCGTTGGTTTCATTGCCCACGCCGCGATACGGACTACGCTGTATGCCGA
>JBOIGK010000770.1:0-4286 GCA_050742695.1 Advenella sp.
CAACATTAATGCCGACGCAAAACTGCGGCCCATTTTCGGTAAAGATCAGGTCAGCATGTTCGAAATGACAAAACTGGTCAGCACACACCTGAAATAATCAGCTGTGCATTGCCGGTTAAAAAAACGAATCCAGTGGGTTCGTTTTTTTTCGTCCTGTTTTGCCTTTTCACAGCGTATCGACACACTAAACGCGCCATCTTCGCAAGAAGGGGTGAGACGCAATTGCGCTACGCCCGAATGTACACCCATCCATCCTGCTGCAGCCGGGCAAGCTCAACAATAGCGCCGTGCGGGAGCACTTGCAGCGGCGCTCTGTTCTGGCGAGCTGCCCGGTTCAGGGTGTTCGGGCATAACCAGGTAAAGGCATCAAGCTGCTCCTGCGGCTCATCCAGAGCAGCAATCACCGCCTGGGCATTGAGCACAATTTTAACGCGCGCGCCCGGCTCCTCCCGCAGCAGATTGCCAGCATTGCTACGGGCACGCTGCAGAGCATCTGCGGTTGGCGCATGCAGCACCACTTTCAAAACAGCTTGATCAGTCATCACAATCCACTTTCAAAAAGACCATTATCCCACCGTTCAACACCCGGTGCGAGCGACGCGCGTATGTGCCCTGCTTCCCGCCACAACCAGGGCACATACGCCGATACCCACGTCACCGGCAACCACCCTGACAGCATCCCCATTTTGAGCAAACCAACGCCGCAAGGCGGATGCCCGCCACCGACGCTTCCATTCACCTATGCAAAGCCAATAAAACGATAGGACTACTGATAATCATTATCATTATTGTTATATAATTTGCCCTTTCCAAATTAATTGAAGGCAAGTTCATGAGAACCATTCAGCCAGCGAGACTCGCTCCCGCCTGCGACACAACATCGCCGAGCTCGCCCTCGCTCATGAACCGGCTTGTGATCAATACGCTTAGTTTGTCTGTTCTGGGATTGCCACTGACCGCTTACGCCCAGAGCAGCGTCGTACAGCTGACCCCTATCGTTGCAAACGGGGCCGAGGATGCACTGCCCATACCCTATGCTGGCGGGCAGGTCGCGCGTGGCGGCGGGCTTGGTGTGCTGGGTTCAGCAGATGTCATGGATACGCCCTTTAGCACGACCAATTACACATCGCAATTTCTTAATGACCAGCAAGCCCGCACCTTGGCCGACGTGGTCGTCAACGAAGCATCTGTACGCGTGATGACGTCAACCGGCAGTTTCAGTGAAGATTTCCAGATCCGTGGCTTCAATGTCGACAGCGGTAATGTCGGCTTCAACGGGCTATATGGCCTGGCTTCTTCCAACCGCATGCCCACAGCCATGATGGAACGGGTTGAAGTTCTCAAGGGGCCGGCTACGCTGATGTACGGCATCAGCCCTACCGGCAGCATAGGCGGAAACATTAATATCGTTACCAAGCGTGCCGACGATGAACCCTTGACCCGCGTCACGACAACGTACGAAAGCAAGTCAATCCTGGGTGCGCACCTGGATATGGGACGCCGCTTTGGGGATGACAAGCAATGGGGGATCCGCTTTAACGGCGTATACCGCAATGGAAAAACAAGCCTGGACGACGGTCGCCAGAAATTTGCCCTTGGCGCGCTGTCGCTGGACTACCGCTCAGCCAAACTGCGATGGTCCCTGGACACGTACGCGCAACGAGAAAATGTTGACAATTTTCGTGCGCAGACCGGGTTCCATCCAGATATCGCAAACGTTCCGTCAGCCCCTTCCGGCCATCGCGCCATCTATTCAGGCGCCGACCTGACGATTCGCGACTCGACTATCGCCTCGCGATTGGAATACGATATCTCCGACCGGTTGATGGTCTATGCGGCGGCAGGCTACCACTACGGTGCCAGCGAGCAGGACTTCCCTTCTGCACGTACGACCGATGCGGTGGACGATTTGGGTAACTTGAGGGTCATCAATTCGTGGTATGACGCCTACGCGCGTAACAAGACTGCCGAGATCGGCGCGCGCGCAAAATTCAATACCTTTGGTGTGAACCACCTGGTCACCCTGTCCGGCTCTATTCTCAAAACAGAAGCGGGAAGCTTCTACCTATCAGCACCATTGAGTCAAACGATCGGTTCCAATATCTATGATCCGGTACGACTGATCCCCATGACGGGCGATCGCCAGTCGCCCAGCAAGAATTCGGAAACCAGGCTCTCCAGCATCTCCCTGACCGACACCCTGTCGTTTGCCGACGATCGCATCCTGATTACCGGCGGCCTGCGCAGGCAACAGGTGAAGTCGGAGAATTTCAACCTCTCCGGTGCCGTGACCTCCTCCTATGATGAAAGTGCAGTGTCACCGCTTTTTGGTATTGTTGTACGCCCGTTGGACAATGTGTCGATATACGGTAACTTTACTTCTGGTCTGACCACGGGTGGTACAGCGCCTGCCACTGCGGCCAACGCAGGCGAGGTATTTGCGCCATATAAGTCCAAGCAGTACGAGGCGGGCGTCAAAGTGGACTGGGGTCGCGTCATGACCACCGTCTCGGTTTTCCAGGTAGATCGTCCAAACGCGATTACAGACCCGGACACCAATATCTACAGTTACGATGGCGAGCAGCGTAATCGCGGTGTGGAATTGTCTGCTGTCGGTGAAGTGACCGATGGCTTGCGCGTGATGGCCAGCGCAACTTTTTATAATGCCAAACTGCGCCGCACCGCAGGTGGCGTCAATCAAGGCAACCAGGCCAACGGCGTACCGAAGCGCACGTTCAACCTGGCTGCGGACTGGGACTTGCCCTGGGTACCCGGCCTGAGCGTGGGTGGACGCGCCATTCACACCGCAGCAACACCCTATGATGCAGAAAACACCCTTACACTGCCATCGTGGACACGCTATGACCTGAGTGCGCGGTATCGCACAACCTTCCAGGGCCGCCCGCTCACATTGCGTGCCAGCGTGGAAAACGTATTCAACAAGAAATACTGGCTATCGAGCAGCTCACGACTTACCGTGGCCACGGTCGCAGCGCCTCGTACTGTTCTGCTTTCAGCAGAGATGGAGTTCTAGACGCAATCGACCCGATGAATTGAGCGTGTAATTACAACCGTCCAATGCTTCATGCTGCGCAACTCAATGCCGTAATCGCCGCCGGCATTGAGCACAACATCAATCACGGTCTCTGTTCATCGTGTCACAGATTGCCGGCGATATTTCGGGTGCGTTGCGCCATGACTGCAGGTGCATCACGTACCACTAGCAGAATCGCCTGGTTGCTCAATGCGGCAACAACACCACTTTGCCCGAAGCAATGTTACCCCGATCCAGTTCGGTAAATGCTGTCACACCCTCATCAAGCGAACGCGTCTCTACCCACGAAAGGTCCCCAAAGGTTCCATTGTGCAAGGCATTGACGGTGGCGTACATGTCAGCCATGGTGTAGGTATAGGTTCCCAGCAAGGTGATTTCTGCAAGGGTCAGCTTGCGCATATCAATTTCGCTGCTCCAATCCTGCAAACCGATATGCAATATCGTGCCACCTGGCTGCACACTGTTGAGCGCCGTATTGCGTGTGGGTTTTGCCCCAACCGCATCCACGACCAGATCGTAGCAATCCTGCTCAGGCGTTGTCGCCATCGGGTCGATGGCCACGCACCCGGCATGTTGCTCGGCCGATGCCCGTCGCAATGCATTAGTTTCTGCCAGATCCACCTGTTTGCAGCCATATGCGCGCAGTAAAATTGCCGTCAGCAGTCCGATTGCCCCGCCTCCTATCACCAGCACGCGGCCCTCCGGCAAAGGACGATGCATCTTTTCCATTGCCAAGTTCAATGCATGCAGCACCGTGGCAGCCGGTTCAGTCAAGGCCGCCACCACAGGCTTCATATCGGCAGGAACGGGGACCACCGATTTGCCAGGCACCGACATAAATTGCGCAAACGCACCGGCCCGCGACATGCCAACCATGCCACGATTGCTGCATAAATTGTCTCTGCCCTGCAAGCAATATTGGCAAACCCCGCAGGTGATCAGCGGATTGACCGTCACCCTCTGGCCAACTTTGATTGCATCTGTTGCGCTTTCTGCCACGATGGCAGCCAGCTCATGCCCCAGAACCAGGCCCGGCTTGCGTCTGGGATCGTGTCCATGATAGGCGTGCATATCAGATCCGCAAATGCCTGCGGCTTCGATACGCAGGACCACTTCTCCCGCGTGCAATTCGGTCAGGGGCCGCTCTTGTAGCGCCATTTCGTTGGGTGCGGTGTAAACCAGTGCTTTCATTTGATAAAACTCCTTGTGTGCAGATCCGGCGTCCGCCGGA